>NZ_JBVJNS010000020.1:0-39940 GCF_055583565.1 Corynebacterium sp. NPDC104732 | reverse complement strand
ATTTCCTGACCCCCAGCCCCGAATTACTCCCCGAGGCCCTTGCAGCCTAACCAAAACAAACGGGTCTAACCGTCAACAAAACTTGACACAGCCCAAAGTAGCCGTCCTTGGTGGAAGGTGACGAGGAAACGATGGGGGTGACTTCTTTGATTTGTGAGGCGCATTCTTCGGCGGTTTTAGCGCTGAGCTGCCGGGTGAGGGACGGTGTTTTATCGTAATAGGCGTACGTGGAAAACGAGTTTCCGAACTCGGCAAATAACTCCTCCGTATGTTTGTATTTGGTCATGATTTGGCTGGGTTCAGAGGTAACATGAATTGCCGTGGTCCCAAGCGGGAAGGATATAAAGGTCTTGTCGTTGTCTGTCAGATGTTGTTCCGCCAGAAGTGCGAACTCTTTCATAAACTCACCGCGCTGTTCTTTGGGTAAACCATCGGGAATGTTGACCGTAGCGATTTTCCCGAATCTTGAATCAGAGACATGAATCTTTGTGCCCTTGGGGGAGACTTTGCGGATGGCCTTGCTTAGGGCTTTAGTCTCGTCTGTTTCCTTGATTCCATACTTCATCTGAGCCAACGGGTAGCGGATGAAATTAAAACTCTGGGGAGAAAGAATAGCGCCAATTGCCAGTGCAACCATCGCGATAGCAGTAAAGAGCAAAACGTTTTTCTTGGTCATGGTTATCCTGTGGTGGAGTTGAATGATCGTTGTTCTAGGTCTGTGATGAAACGGTTCAAACGGGTAACAAGCTAGTCTGGTGCGCTTCTATACGCTGACGGCCTCTCGGTTGAGTAGCTCTCGATCGTTTGGAAAGTGACCTCGCGGAAATCATCTCTGGGCAGCTTCGCCAGAAAACGTGATGGTGGCGAAGCGTGTCCACATACTCATCACGGGACGCGCCAGTGATGCTGGTGAAGAACCGTTGCACATAGTGATGCGACGTTTCGGGAGCGTTGAGCTCGCCGATGTGCTCCAATCCAACTGTGATCGATGTGTCGGGTGAATTGTCCAGTAGCTGTTGAAGCGAAATGCCTTGGTCCACGTGACTTCGAAGGGTTTGCCACTGCGGAAACTGAGTCTTCTTAAACGTTAACTTGGGTTCCGGGAGCCCCAGGCTGAAATGAGCTGCAGGGGGAGCGAAGGCTCTTAACTTGGGGGCTTGGGTGCGAGCGAAGAACATCACGATGGCGCTGGCTATGGTGCTGAATTTTGAGATAGCTACTACCACGTACCTGCGGTTCATTGGCTCCCCCGATAGTAAGTGTTGTTTCCAGTAAATTACCCGACCGGGCCGGTTCTTGCAGGGGATGGCAATAAGGGGGTAGCTGCAAAGTCCCCCTTAGCAAACTTTACCGAGGTTAAAAATGTGTGTTATTGCAAGCGTATTACCCCAGGTAGGGGTGTGTTTAGTTCAATTAATGATGGTTAACTGTTTATAAAACCGGCCTGGTCATTGCGGCAATCTCTTGCTAGAAACATGGCATGTGATTCGGGTCACTGCCGAGTTGCATTGTGAATTGTTTGGAGAAGGAGAACACCATGACCGTAACCGCCACGGCGCCTTCCCGCGCCAAAACCACCGCTGATCAGTGGCGTTCGCCAAAACATAGGCTCTCTGTGTACGGCGTCGTCACCATCATGTTCACCGCAATGATCTTTGACGGCTACGACATCACCGTCTACGGCGCCATCCTGCCAACCCTGCTCGCAGAAGAGCACCACATCGGGCACATCAGCCCCGCTGTAGCCGGTACCCTCGGCTCCTACACCATGCTCGGAATTATGGTCGGTGCGCTTGGCGCTGGCGCTATCGGGGATCGCATCGGCCGACGCCTGATGATGCTGGTCGCTTTCGCCTGGTTCTCTGCCGGCATGGCAGCTGGTGCACTGGCCACATCGGTCGCATTTTTCGGTGCGACTCGATTCTTCACCGGACTCGCCCTTGGTGTTATCACCGCTGGGGGCGGAGCTGTGATCGCTGAGTTTGCCCCAGCTCACCGAAAGAACATGTTCAATGCCATTGGCTACGCCGGCATCCCTGCTGGTGGTGTGCTCGCAGCGCTGTTCGCGATCTGGTTCGAGGACGCCATTGGTTGGCGTGGACTCTTCCTTATCGGAGCCACCCCAATTCTCTTCCTCCTTCCGATGGCGCTGATCATGCTCCCGGAATCCCCACGCTGGCTCACCGCCATGGGTCGCCATGACCGTGCCCGTGCTATCTGTGACAAATACGGCTTCCCAGCAGAACAATTCACTGCGGAACAAACCATCGTTGCAGCCTCCGGAGAAAAGAAGGAAAAGATCGGCTTCGGGGCAATCTTCTCCCGCACGTACATTGTGGCTACCGTGCTTATCGGCATCATGAGTTTCATGGCCATTATGGCAGTCTACGGGCTCAACACGTGGCTGCCACAGATCATGAAGGAAGCTGGCATTTCCGCAACCAGTGGCCTCTACACCCTTGTTGCCCTTAATTTCGGTGCCGCAGCCGGGGCGCTGGCAGCCTCCAAGGTGGCGGACATAATCGGCCCGAAACCAGTTATCGTCTTTACCTTCAGTGCTGCAGCCCTATGCATGTTCGTTATGCCATACCTTGTTTCCCCATTACTGATGTACCCGGCCATCGCCATCACTGGTATGGGAGTTACTGGCACCCAGATTTTGATTTACGGTATGACCTCAAACTACTACCCAACCCAGGCTCGTCAGGCTGGAATGTCCTGGTCTTCCGGGTTTGGTCGCCTCGGTGGAGTTGTGGGGCCAACTCTCGGAGGTGTCCTGATCACCTTGGGGTTCGGAGCATCCGATGCCTTCATGATCTTCGCGGTGGCCACCGTGATCGGCGCCATCTGTACCATCCTTATTCCGCTCAAGCGCCGGTAGCCGAGTCCTCCGGAGAATCTGGTGGAGATGTTAGAGCGGACGGATTTGCTTTAATGTCTCCATCATTTTTCTTTCTACAATTGAGGGCGTGTGACTGAAACTCGGAGCAATCACCTCGGGATCTTCAGGGGCGGCGATACGCCACCAGGAGTCTTCAAGGAAGACTTCTCCGTCACTGTCATTTAAGTGATCGGTAGGGTACAGGCGCACTGAGATGGAGTCGCCGTTGTGGGGAACTGGAATCTTAAGGATCTGTGCGAGCATTTGATGAAATTGATATTCGCCGAGAATAACAATTCCATGCTTTCGGAGGTGGCTGCGTGCCCCGCCGTTCCCGCGTAGACGTTTCATATAGTCCTTTTGCTGAGCGACTGTGGCAACGGTTCCGCGAGGGATTAAAATTCCCTGGATTAATTCAAACAACTTGTTGATCTTTTGCTGGCCTGATGGCGCCCCGAGAATCTTCTCTCTAATTTCGTTTGGGGCATGTAGAAGGATATTCTTTGGCATCGGATGATCTAGCCAGGCCCACTGTATCTTGGAGCGATTGACGGCTGTGATTGTTCGTTTCTGATCTCGATTAGAACCCTTGCTTAGGATCTCTTCTGTGATGCGAATGAATCCAAGACTCCAAGTAGAAGTGGTGTCGTTCGCGTGGCATAACATTGCAACATGTCCCACAGCTTCATTTGGGATCATCCAGGAACCCATTTTTTGGGAAAATTTGCAGTCAACCTCAATTCCAGCAATTTTGTAGTCCAGTACGTCGCCATCTTGAATCAGATGGTGGAAGGCTCGCCGGATGTTGATTTCAATAAGGGTTCCAAAATGGGTTTTCTCAGTTTTAGTTAATTGATTCCAGTGATAGCGGCCGGTGTGAACGCCATCGTAGATTTGGTCGAAGGTTTCCCGAAAAACGCGTGACAGCAACTCTCCGTGAGGGTCTGCGGAGCGAAACAGTGAGACAAGCTGACTTTCCGCACTTTGATCCGTTGGTGAATCGAACAACTGTTCTACCCCTTTCGTTAGGTGTCTGATGGATATGGCATGCTATCTAACTATGGAGAAGCTAACGTCGTTGGAAATTTGCGCCGGGGCCGGTGGCCAAGCACTGGGGCTTGAGCAAGCTGGCTTTTCTCATGTCGCTGCCGTAGAAATCGATGCAGATGCCATCGAGACTCTTAAGCTTAATAGAGATAACGATTCACTCCCCCCTGAACAGAGATGGAATGTCTTGCATAAAGATGTTCATGAACTTGATGGTTCAGCCTATGACGGGATTGACCTATTCGCCGGTGGTGTTCCCTGCCCGCCGTTTTCAATCGCAGGAAAGCAGTTGGGGCAAGACGATGAGCGTGACCTTTTCCCGAAGGCTCTTGAGTTGGTGGAAAGTAGTCACCCCAAGGCGGTGCTGCTAGAAAACGTGCGCGGGCTTGCGGGTCCGAAGTTTGCCAACTATCGAGCGCAGATTGTTCGTCGACTCAATCACCTGGGATATGAAGTCATCTGGCAGGTGATATTGGCATCTGAACATGGAGTTCCACAGCTTCGACCTCGCTTCGTTCTGGTCGCATTACAGCGCGAGTATGCGCCGTATTTCTGGTGGCCGCGTCCGAAAGGAACTCCGCCAACTGTTGGTGAGACTCTATATGAGTTGATGGCAGCAAACGGATGGCCCGGTGCATCGGCTTGGGCGGCAAGAGCTGACAGTATTGGTCCTACTTTGGTTGGTGGTTCGAAGAAGCATGGAGGTCCGGATCTCGGGCCAACTCGTGCTCGGGAAGGCTGGGCAAAGCTGGGTGTGAAGGGATCCAGTATTGCGGAGGAAGCTCCGGGAGAAGCCACTCCGGTTGATGAGATGCCACGCTTGACTGTCAGGATGGCAGCGCGTATCCAAGGGTTTCCAGATAGTTGGGAGTTCTATGGCCGTAAAACAGCTGCATATCGTCAGGTGGGAAACGCCTTTCCTCCGCCTGTTGCCAAAGCGTTGGGAGAGTCAATTCGTGCCGCGCTCTTAAAGGATGATGAGTTACTATCTCAAGCGATTGCGAGTTCGGAAGCTGACGGGTCTATCTCCTTGAGTGGGCCTGGAACGGGAGTTATACGGAATATTCTGTGATTTCGCTGGGGGTGAAAAGCAGATTCTATCCGCAGCGTTGTGAACTGCGATGCTTTTAGATCTCCTTTAAGAAGCCTTACTAGGTTGAATAGTCAAGGAACTTAAGCTTTTCCATTCATAACTAGTAGTCATGGCTAGATTGGGTGTAAGTGAAAACATTTGCTGCTGGCAGAACTCTTAGGTCCTGGAACAAACTTCAAAATACTGTGGCCCGGCACACTGACTTCGCATTTCGTAGCAAATTAGCGTAGCCTGGGTGGACGATGAGTAACACCGAGAACGTTGCCAGCGGCGTCGAAGAGCTGGAAAATGTCACAACGTCGGAAACTCAGGACAATTCGCTGGACGTCGAACAGGACGTCAGGGATGCGAACACTTCTGAGGACGACTCCACGCAAGGTTTCGATAAACTAGGGCTTCCTGCAGAAGTACTAAAGGCTATTGCCAAGGTTGGTTACGAAACCCCATCCCCAATTCAGTCCGAAACTATTCCATTGTTGATGGAGGGCCGCGATGTTGTCGGCCTCGCGCAGACCGGTACTGGTAAAACTGCAGCGTTTGCCCTCCCGGTGCTGTCGCGCATCGATAAGTCTGTTCGTGCCCCGCAGGCGCTCGTGCTGGCCCCTACCCGTGAGCTTGCACTGCAGGTAGCTGACTCTTTCCAGGAGTTTGCTGACCACCTCGGTGGAATCAACGTGCTGCCGATTTACGGTGGTCAGGCTTATGGTATTCAGCTGTCCGGTTTGCGCCGTGGCGCGCAGATCGTCGTCGGTACGCCAGGTCGCGTCATTGACCACTTGAAGAAGGGCACGCTGGACATTTCCGGCCTGCGTTTCCTGGTTTTGGACGAAGCCGACGAGATGCTCAACATGGGCTTCCAGGAAGACGTCGAACGCATTCTGGAAGACACCCCAGCTGAGAAGCAGGTGGCACTGTTTTCCGCGACGATGCCGAACGGTATCCGTCGCATCTCCAAGCAATACCTGGTTGACCCAGCAGAAGTGACGGTGAAGTCCGAAACCCGGACGAACACCAACATCACTCAGCGCTTTCTTAATGTTTCACACCGCAACAAGCTCGACGCACTGACCCGCATTCTGGAAGTCACCGAGTTCGAAGCGATGATCATGTTCGTGCGCACCAAGCACGAAACCGAGGAACTGGCCGAGAAGCTCCGCGCCCGTGGCTTCTCCGCAGCGGCCATCAATGGTGACATTGCGCAGGCACAGCGCGAACGTACCGTGGACCAGCTCAAGGACGGTCGCTTGGACATCCTGGTGGCCACCGACGTGGCAGCCCGTGGTTTGGACGTGGAACGCATCACCCACGTGTTCAACTACGACATTCCGCACGACACCGAGTCCTACGTCCACCGCATTGGCCGCACCGGCCGTGCTGGCCGTTCCGGCGAAGCGATCCTCTTCGTCACGCCACGCGAGCGTCGAATGCTGCGTTCCATTGAGCGCGCGACTAATGCGACGCTGGAAGAGATGGAACTGCCGACCGTGGATGAGGTTAACGAGTCCCGCAAGGCTAAGTTCGCCGACTCCATCACCAACTCTCTAGAAGACTCCCAGTTGGCGCTGTTCCGTTCCCTGGTCAAGGCCTACTCCGAGGAACACGACGTTCCTCTGGAGGACATCGCTGCCGCGCTGGCCACCCAGGCGCAGGCTGGCGACGAGTTCCTGATGAAGGAACTGCCACCTGAGCGCCGGGATCGACGCGACCGTTTCGATCGCGACGACCGCCGTGACCGTGACCGGGGTGGTCGATTTGAGCGTCGTGACCGCGGTTCCCGCTTCGAGCGCAGCCAAGACATGGACGTGTACCGCCTTGCCGTGGGTAAGCGGCAGCACGTACGCCCTGGCGCTATCGTTGGCGCCCTGGCGAACGAGGGTGGCCTGTCCTCCAAGGACTTCGGTCGCATCATCATCGCCGTGGACCACACCCTGGTAGAACTGCCGAAGAACATGCCGGCTTCTGTGCTGGAACGCCTCGCGGACACCCGCATTTCCGGCCAGCTCATCCACATCGAGGCTGCTCCTGGCGCTGACATGAACCAGCGTCCTGGTGGCTATGGTGGTGGACGTGGCGGCTACCGGGATCGTGATGATCGCCGTGGCGGCCGGGGCCGCTTTGATCGGGATGATCGCCGTGGCGGCCGAGGCGGCTATGACCGTGATGATCGTCGTGGTGGACGTGGCGGCTACCGGGATCGTGATGATCGCCGTGGCGGCCGCTACGATCGCTAGCAGCGCATAAGAAAAGCGCCTCCCAGATCCAACCGGGAGGCGCTTTTGTTGTGACTAGATAAACATCAAGATCGCGGTGACGAACCACAGCAGCGCGAAGATGCCACCGAACATGGACAGCTGGCCCTTGGCCTTGTTCCAATCGGCGATCTCGGTGTCAGCTGGCACCTCGTCAGCATCGAGCAGCCCGAGTGCGCCCAGCATCTTCTTCTGGCGTGGCAGGATCAGGAAGAACAGCACCGCCCACGCGACCACAGACAGGCCCACTGCGGCGTGGTACTGGCCTTGCTTCAGGTACGCAGAATCGGTCATGAACACGCCAACACCCAGCAGCGGGACCAGCAGGGACAGCATGCCGTAGGTGCTGGAGATGTTGTGGAGCAGTTTCGCAGCGCCACGAGCGGTGTCATCGCCGGAGTGCGCAGCCAGAGCCTTCGCATGGAAGGTAGAGGTAGCCACGGTGACCGGGCCGAGGAACAGCACCGCGGACAGGATGTGCAGTGCGGTCATGATGGTATCCACAGGGGTTGAGCCTTTCCAGTTAGGGGTTTTGTCAACGTCTCACCCTAGCCAGCCCGCCGGGAATTCGCTAACCGAGCAAGCTCGCTGCATCACCCGCCGGTCTGAACGGGGGAGAGGTAACTCATAGGCAGCCGCCACCGCGGCTAACCGACGCGCATACCAACAACCCCGCCGCACCTCCGGCATCCACTGGCTGGGAAGCAGGTCAGACTTCTCTTGGTTCGCCTGCGCCGATACCGCAACCAGGTTCGATGGATCGTTGGCGAAGCGTTTTCGTTTCTCCGCCGGCCACGAGTGCGCTCCCAAATCCCAGGCAGCGCGAAGGGGAAAAATGTGGTCGATCTGGATGTCCTCCGGGAGGCTGGAGCCTGTGTAGGGGTCTGTGACTGAGGTCGGGGTGATCTCGCAGCCCGCAGCTACAGCGGATTGAAATGTTTGGGACAGGATGAGGTGCCGGGTGGTGCAGGACTGGCCGTCGATAAGCATGGGTGCCCAATCTCCGAAGGCAGCCCGGTCGTAGCCCAGCACGGACTGGCGCTGTGGCACGCTACCTACCCGAGCTAAAGAACTGTTCAACGAAGGGGTGTCGGTGGGGTAGACAGGCCGATAGATCAGGGCGGTGACAATGGTGAAAAAGACAAGGACGAAAAGAAAAAGGCGGCTAGGCGTCATACTTAATTAGACTGCTCAGCCACCCCAAAAGGTTGCAGCGAATTTTTTTTAGGCCTCGCGCACCATCTCAGAGGTGAGCACACCCTTGACCTTCGACAGCTTCACTGACTTATCGAACTCGCGGTTGATCTCCTCGGAAGGAGCTTTAGTCAGCAGCGTCACCACGACCATCAAAACGATGTTGGCGATGAAACCAGGGACGATCTCATACATCAGATCCGACAGGGCGCTCTGGCCCCATGCAAACGACACCACAGCACCGGCAATCATACCCGCGATAGCACCAGGAGCATTCAGGCGCTTCCAGTACAGCGACGCAATGATGATCGGACCGAACGCGGAACCGAACCCGGCCCACGCGAACGCCACCAAACCGAGGATCGAGTCAGATGGATTGGCTGCCAGCACACCCGCGATCACGGACACGGAGAGAACGGCGATACGCGACATCCAAATCAGGTTCTTCTGCGTTGGCTGGCGCTTCACCACGATCATGTACAAATCCTCGATCAGGGCAGAGGACGTCACCAGCAGCTGAGAGGCAATAGTCGACATGATCGCTGCTAGGACAGCGGTGAGTACCAGGCCTGCGATCAGTGGGTGGAACAGGATCCGGCCCATGTCCAGGAAGACGGTTTCGAAGGCATCGCGGTCCGTGACGGCGATGTGAGGGTTCTGTGCGAAAAAGACTGTGCCGATCATAGCGGTAAAGACCGCGCCCACTACGCAGAGCAGCATCCAGAACACGCCGATCCGGCGGCCGCTGGTGGCGTCGGAAGGCTTACGCATCGCCATGAAGCGCACGATGATGTGTGGCTGCCCGAAGTAGCCCAACCCCCAAGCCAGATTGCCGATGATGGCAGCGAGAGACACACCGGTGATCATACTGAAGTAGGTCGGGTTACCCTCGCCGGAGGTGTAGGGGCCGTAGTCATTCATGGTCTGCCACCCGAAGATATCCATCGGATTCTGCAGGGCGAAAAGCGCCATGATTGGGACAATGATGAGCGACGCGAACATGATCAGGCCCTGCACGGCGTCGGTGTAGGACACCGCCAGGAAGCCGCCGATAAAGGTGTACGCCACCGTAATGACCGCGACTATCAGCATGCCGGTGAGGTAGTCGCCACCGAACGTGGACTCAAAGTACTTGCCGCCCGACACCATTCCGGAGGACACGTAGAAGGTGAAGAACACCAGAATGACGACTGCAGAGACCACGCGCAGAATGCGGGATTTATCATTCAGCCGGTTTTCCACGAAGCTCGGAACGGTAATCGAATTCTTGGCCACCTCTGTGTACGAACGCAAACGGGGAGCGATCCACTTCCAGTTAGCCCAGCAGCCGATCAGCAGGCCAATGGCGATCCACAATTCAGAGAAACCAGAGACGAACAGTGCACCCGGCAGACCCATCAGCAGCCAGCCTGACATATCGGAAGCACCCGCAGAAAGTGCTGCGACGGCGGGGCCAAGCCCACGACCACCCAGCATGTACTCGTCATACTTCTTCGTCTGCGTGTAACTCCAATAGCCAATGCCGAGCATCAGCGCCATGTAGATCACGATCGCAATGATGAACCAGGTCTGTTCACTCACGTGTGTTCTTGCCTCCAATGGTCAATAGGGAATGTGGGGACCGATAAGCCCTAACGCTCCATGGTAAGAAACCTAGCCATAATGTGACGATTTTCTCACTCCAAGTGAGCTGTTTAGTTATCTTAACGTGATAGAGCTGTGACTGACTCAGTTTTGCGCAGCTTTTTTGTGTCCGAGGTCACTGATTGTCCGCTAGATGAACTCCGATGAGTGGAACCACCTAACGGACTGGTACAAACAAATGTATGACCTCGCACCTGCTCCACGGCTTTTGGACCAAAACGTCCGGGCTCCATCTGTGGATCGAGCAGGTCGAAGGACACCGGATTGTCCTCCCGGATAACCTCTCCGAAGGGGACCTTCCGCCGCAGGTCATGGCCATCATCGCTGGGAAAAGCTTCCGGCATATGCGCCGCACGACATTGCGCACCCCCAAGGGTAGGGAAGTGACCCTGGACATTCCCACCGCCGCCTACACCCCAGAACAAGCAGTGGACGTGTTATCGCAGCTGGCGGTGTTTGACCTCGAAACTCCTACCACTCCCACAGTTGGCAGAGCTGCGATCGCTCCTGATTTGCTCTGGTTGATTCACGCATTTCTTGGACTGGAACGCTTCGTGCGCGCCGGGCGCCTGGTGCTGCGTCTGCGCTGGGATGACAGCAAGTGGTGGCCACAGTGGCAGTTGGCCACGGGGCTCGGGGAGCTGGGGTGGATCGCGGAAATGACGGCTTCTGCCCCCGGGGTGGTCGTGGCTAACGGCGGTTCGGGGGTCATGGAGGACATCGCCGATGAACTGCCACATTGGATCGCGAATGCGCTGCTCAAGCCACTGTATGAGTTGCCACGCCCCTACCCGTGGCACGAATTCGTCGGAGCGTTGCTTGGATCTACCCCGATCCGGCGGGGGAGTCCGCAGCTGGTGGCGCTGTTGAAAAAGTGGAAAGACTCGATCGCTGGTGAAGACGTCTCCCTGGTGGTGATCGTGGAAGAGCCGGCGGAAGAGGAAACGCCTGCTGATGATCGCGGCTGGATGGTGCGGGTGCAACTGCGCCTCGGTGTCGATTCGCCCCGCCCAGTGCGTTTTCACCAGCTAGACCCCGCGACGAGAAAACATGTGGAAAAGCACTATGAGAAGTTGAGCTCCATAGCGCCTGTGCTTGCCGACGAAGCGGGTCGCAGCCACGCGCGTACCGCAGTAGAACCAGTGGCGATGTCCGAGTCAAGCGATCTGGACGTCTCCCTCACCACGGAGCAGATGGTCGGATTCATCACGAACGATGTGACGCGACTTCGCGACGCCGGATTCACCGTCCTTCTCCCCAAAGCGTGGTCCGTGTACGAACCGAAACTCCGCCTCGACCTGCGCGAACCAGGGGACGCCCCACTCGGGGCCACGAAATCGCTCATCGGCCTGGAACAGTTAGTGGAATACGACTGGAAAATGAGCCTCGGGGACCTGGAGCTTTCCGACGCTGAAATGCGCGAGCTCGTTGAATCCAAAGCAGGTCTGGTCAAGCTGCGTGGCCAGTGGGTACTGGCCGATAGTGGTGCTTTGCGAAAAATCTCTGCCTACGTGGAAGAACTCAGCCAAGGGTCCCGTAAAACGCTCAAAAAGCGCATGGAAACCGCCATGATGGAGGCCCAACTCGCCCGCGCCAACGGCGACCCCAACGCGGAGGAACTGGAAGAAAAAGCGCAACAGCTGTTGGAAAAGTTTAATGCGGGGCTGGAAGAGATCGCGCAGGTAACGCTCGCACAGCTGCGCGACCTCGCGCTGCGACTTGCGGAAAGTTCACCGATCGAATTTACCGCCACCGGATGGCAGTCTGCGCTGCTCGGCGGCACCAACACCCCGGCCCCCAAGCGGGTCGAGCTGCCCGACACGATCCATGCCGAGCTGCGTGAATACCAGCGCCGGGGCGTGGACTGGCTGTGGTGGATGAGCCAAAACGGCCTCGGCGCTGTGCTGGCCGACGATATGGGTTTGGGGAAAACCCTGCAGCTGCTCTCCCTCCTCGCGGTGGAGCGCCAGCACAACCCAGAGGTGGGACCCACCTTGGTTGTGTGCCCCACCTCTGTCGTTGGAAACTGGGCTGCAGAAGCCGCAAAATTCGTTCCCTCTCTGGTCACCATCACCCACCATGGCAGTAACCGGCTCACAGGGGACGCCTTCCTAGCACGAGCCCAAGCAGCAGACTTGGTGATCACCAGCTACGGAGTCGTAAGCCGCGACTTTAGCCTCCTGGGCCAGCTGAAGTGGGATCGAGTGGTGCTGGATGAAGCGCAAGCGATTAAGAATTCGGGGACCAGGGCGTCGAGAAGCGTGCGCTCGCTTCCCTCCGCACACCGCGTGGCGCTGACCGGCACGCCCGTGGAAAACCGGCTGTCGGAAATGCGTTCCATCCTCGACTTTTGCAACCCTGGCGTGCTCGGATCGGCCAGCTTTTTCCGTAACCACTTCGCCAAAGCCATCGAACGCGAAGACAACGAGGAGATGGCGAAACGGCTGCGCGACCTCACCGCACCATTCATCCTGCGTCGCCTCAAGACCGACCCCGCTGTCATCGACGATCTGCCCGAGAAAAACGAGGAAATCATTACTGTCCACATGACAGCAGAACAAGCTGCTCTCTACACCGCGCTCGTGCACGACATTGAGGAAAAACTCGCTGCGGCCGAAGGCATCCAAAAACGAGGCCTCGTGCTGTCCACCATCACCCGGATCAAACAAATCTGTAACCATCCCGCCCACTACCTGCAGGACGGATCCCTCATCACCCGGCGCGGAAAACACCGCTCCGGCAAAGTCGAGGCACTGATGGAACTGGTGAAAAGCTGCACGGAGCGCGGCGAAAAGATGCTCATCTTCACCCAGTACAAGGCGTTCGGTGACATGCTGGTGCCGTATCTGTCCGGGCGGATGAGTCGTGACATTCCTTTTCTCCACGGCGGGGTGTCAAAGGCCGGGCGTGACAAAATGGTCGCTGAATTCCAGTCCCCGGACGGGCCACCAGCCATGATTCTTTCCCTCAAAGCCGGCGGTACCGGCCTAAACCTGACCGCGGCGAACGTCGTGGTTCACATGGACCGGTGGTGGAACCCCGCCGTGGAAAACCAAGCCACTGACCGCGCCTACCGCATTGGACAGCGCAAAGACGTGCGGGTGTACAAGATGATCACCCAGGGCACCATGGAGGAATCCATCCAAGATATCCTGGACGGAAAACTGCACCTCGCCAGCGCCATCGTTGGCGAAGGCGAAGGCTGGATCACCGAGCTGTCGCCGGAAGACTTGGCACAGCTCATGAGCTATCGGGGGAGGGAGACCTAGATGTCCATCCGCGCGCGCGAAGATAACGTCATCTACGCCAACTTTGGCAAGAAAACTCGTGTCAGCACCCCGCCGCCCGAGCGACGCCGGATCCACTCCGAATCCCTCCAACAAGCCCTCATTCGGGACGTCTACCGCACCAGCACTGACGAAGGCCGCATCTCTCGTGGCCGGGCATACGCGCGCAACGGCAACGTGGTGGCATTCAACGTGATGCGGGACCGGATCGTGGCTAGCGTCGCGGGGTCCCAAAACGAACCCTTTGACGTGGGCATCATCTTCCCGCGCCGGGGCTCAGAGGACCTGCTGAAGGTTTCCAAGACGTTGCTTTCCTCCCCAGGGTTGATCGCGCAGGCGCGCGAAGGGCGATTGACCCCCGACGTGGTGCACGCACTGCTTGCCGACGCCCCGAGTGACATTCGAGTGCTGTGCGATTGTCCGGATAGAACGCTGTGCTGTAAGCACGGCGTGGCAGTCCTGGACACCCTAGCGGAGAAGGTGGCGGCAACGCCCGGTTTGTTGTTCGAGCTGCGCGGACTGAATTTTGCGCAACTGGAACTGACGATGCAGGAAGAGGCCCGCGCGCAGTCCGAGAAACGCGCCGGGGACGACGCTTCCCCCGAGTCTTTCTGGGAGGGGTACCCGCTGCCGATGCTTCCCACACCCAAGGTGGCGCCCGCCCTCGACGACTCCGACATGGACGCCTTGCACAAGGCAATGCGAGCGGTGTCTTATACTTCGGCAGATGAGCTGCGGGCAGTCAGCGATATCGAGGATCTCTATGACTTCCTCACTAAGCTGCAATAGGTGTACTGACCAGGCATGTTCGAATGACATGAGAACTGTGTCCGGTGGGCATGTTAAGAGTTAACACATGACTGAAATAACTTTCTTGCACACCTCAGACTGGCAACTGGGAATGACGCGCTGGTTCCTGGATGATGACGCCCAAGCGCGGTTTGACGCCGCTCGATTAGCCGCGATTAAGAAACTAGGGCAGACTGCACTGGAGCACGGCTGTGCTTTTATCGTCGTAGCCGGTGACGTGTTTGACGCAAATTCCCTGGAACGTCGCACCCTGGCGCGCGCCTTGGATACTCTGTCGGAGCTGCCCGTTCCGGTGTATCTCCTGCCCGGCAACCACGATCCGCTCACCGCGGACAGCGTGTTTTACTCCACCACAGATATCGCGGGCGTGACCGTTCTATCTGATAGCAAGCCAGTTTCCGTGGCTCCAGGCGTGGAAATAGTCGGGGCTCCGCTGCTCAGCAAACGCGCGACCACAGATCTAGTATCGGCGGCTATAGAGCCCCTCGCGCCCTATGACGGCGTACGGATCTTAGTCGGGCACGGCCAGGTGGCCAGCAGGGGAGACATCAAACCTGACCTTATTGACCTCGCGCGTGTCGAAACCGCGCTTAACGACGGCACCCTAACCTACGTGGCCTTGGGAGATACCCACTCCACGGAATCGCTCGGAACAACTGGGCGTGTCTGGTTCTCGGGTTCTCCCGAAGTCACTGATTTTCATGACCATGCCACCGCCGGCGGAGGTGAATCAAACTCCGGCAATGCCTTGGTCGTGACCGCGACTGAGAACAGTGTTGACGTCTCGGAGATACCGATCGGCACATGGACGTTCGACGCGCTGGACTGGGAACTGCTTAGCTCGGACGATGTGGACGCCTTCCTTGGAACCCTCAAGGACTATCCCAATAAACCCTGTACGGCCATCAAATATGGGCTTCGGGGTACTCTCGATGTTCCGACCATGCAACGGTTGGAGCAGGGGCTTGATGATCTCGAGCCGGTCTTCGCCTCCCTCAAACCCCGGGAACGCCTCATGGATCTGGTCCTGGCCCCGCAACCGGAAGATCTCGCCGAGCTCAGTATCGCTGGCTATGCACGCGCCGCTCTCGACGAACTGATTGACAGCTCTGATCCCGCAGCAGACTCTGCGGTTCGGCTCATGTTCCGCCTGGCAAAGGGAGCTTAACTAACAATGCGTATCCATGACATCGAACTCACCAACGTCCGCGGACTGGAGCACTTTCGGCTCACTGACATCCCCGAACATGGGGTAATCGTGATCTCAGGCGACAATGAGGCTGGAAAATCGACAGTGGTTGAGGCGCTTGCGATAGTGCAACAGTTCCGCCATAGAAGCACCAATCGTAACATCCGAGCTCTCCAACCTAGTGGCAAAGACGTCCCCGTCACTATTGAGCTGCGCGCCACCGTGGGAGAGACGACCTTCCGTATCCGCAAGCAGTACTTACGTAAAGCTGCTGCAGAACTGATTATTGAACAGCCGCGACGCGAAGTTTTCACTGGGGATGCTGCCGAAGATAAACTGGCAAGCCTTTTGGACGAGCATGTGGACTCTGCGCTGGCAGAAGCTCTCTTTGTCAAGCAGGGAGACGTGGACACTGCTATCGCAGCAGCGGGAATCCCTTCGTTGCGCGCTGCCTTGGAACGAGCCGAGGGCAGTACAGAGATCATCGACGACACTGACTTTATGAAGTCTGTAGAAACCGAATATCAGCGTTTCTACACTGCGAAAGGGAAAGAAACCGGCGAGCTTGTCGCGGCCATTAAAAAACTCGCCGTCGCTGAGGAAAGCTTTCAAGACGCTCAGGCACGCAACGCGGAGCTGGAAAGAAATCTCAGCATCGTCGAGGATCAGAAGAGACTTCTGGAAGAACTACGCACCAAGATTCCCAAGGCCGTAGCAACCGCGGAGAAAGCTCGGGAAGAACTAGCACAGGCGGAGCGGCAACAGCGGGAACTCGACACCGCTCAAGCTACCCTCAACCACCACAATCTGCTGGTGAAAACAGCTGACCAGGATGTGGCGCAGCGCGCTGAACTCGCAGCAGCAGTCGAAACCAAGAAACAGTTATTGGACAAGCTCACCGAGCAACACACCAAGCTCACTGAAAGGAAGGCCGAGCACTCCGAGAAGCTGCAGCGCGCAAAAGAAAACCTGGCAGCGATCACGGCGCGCCTTAGCGACGCCCGCAAAGCCCTCAGCACCATGCGAAGCCGTCACGCCGCAGCAGTGGCAGCAGAAAAACTCGACACGCTCACCGCGCTCATCACCAAAGCTGAGCAACGAGAACGCACAGTCAGGGAGCTGCAAGAGCAGGTGCCGTCCACTTTGCACACCAAGGAGCAGCTTCATGCAGTAGCTGATGCCAGGCTCGCAGTCACCATCGCGGAAACTAAACTCCATGCCGAATCCGCCACGCTGCGTCTTACCGGTGCGCCAGGAACCATGGTGACAATAGGTGATGAGGAAATTGCGTTAAGCAAAGAGTCGAAAGACTTCCATCTCACGCAATGCACCGACATCACCATCGGGGATACGGTGGCAACGTTCATCCCACCGAGTACCGGCGACAGCGCTCGGACCGAGGTAGCCGCTGCGAAGGAAGCCCTAGCCTCGCTCCTGGCCCAAGCTGGTGTTCCCGATGAAGAAACCCTCCGATCTGCCTTTGACGAGCAAGAGGAAACCCTTCGCTCTCTGCAGGCAGCGCGCCGCGAGCTGAGCGTGGTCCTGGGCGAGAAAGACCTTGCCACGCTGCGTGCGCAGGTGAAAGAGCTTGAACAAACGGATCCCGACCCAGACCCGATTCCTGTTGAAAAAGCAACCACCATGATAGAGGAGCTCGAAGCCGAGCTGCGCACTGTGGAATCCGAGCACGCGGCAGCGAGCGCAGAGTTGCGCGAGGTGGAATCAGACAGCGTGCAGACCGACCTAAAGGTGTCCGCCGCGCGTATCGACGACGCAACTGCTCAGTTACAGCGGGCTGAAGAACAACTAGGCACTGCGAGGGCCAGCGCCTCTGATGAGGAGCTAGCCACACGCACTGCGCAGGTTGTGGATGATCGTGACAGAGCACAAGAGCGGGTGGAGCGGCTGAACGAAACCATGCCAGACATGGAACTGTGTAGCTGGCGTGCCACGAGCTCCGCGGAAAATCTGGCATCACTGCGTAACGAAGAAAAAGAAAGTTCGCTGAAACTTCAGTGGCACGGCGGCGAAGTGGAACGTGCGGAAGGTGTTGCTGAACAACTAATCAAGGCTTCAGAGGTAAAGGAAGCCGCCCAGTATCGCTACGAGCGGGTCCGTGCTCAGGCAGACAGTGTCAATCTGCTTCGAAGCACACTGATCAAACACCGAGACGCTGCTCGGGAGCGTTACGCGGCACCGTTTGCAGAGAAGCTCAGTGGCCTAGCCAGCACCGTTTTCGGTATGGGAGTGGAGTTTTTCCTTAATGATTCGCTGCAGATCGAACAGCGCGTGGTGGATGAGACGGTGGTCTCGGTGTCTGATCTGAGCGGAGGAGCCCAAGAACAGCTGGGACTGTTGGCTAGGTTCGCTATCGCGGATTTGGTGGCCGACGAGGAGGGCGTTCCGATCTTTGTTGATGATGCGCTGGGTAACACCGACAACCTTCGCTTGGAACTGATGAACTACGTGTTCTCGCGGATGGGCAGCCAACACCAAGTGTTCGTGCTCACCTGTATGCCGTCGCGTTATCAAAAAATCTCCGGTAAGACGTCATTCAGGATGGAGGATCTAAAAATGGGCCGGCCGTGATAGCTGGCCAGCCCGTAGCTAAGGAAGGGCGTTTTAGGCGTCCTGGCGGATGGCGGAGCCTTCGATCTCGATGTGGATGTCCTCGGAGATAAGCACGCCACCGGTGTTCAGCGGAGCGTTGAAGTCAATACCGAAGTCTGTGCGGTTGACCAGGGTAGTGGCCTCGAAGCCAAGGCGGGTCTGGCCGTCGGGGTCGACGGCGGTGCCGGAGATCTCGACGTCGAGGGTGGCCGGCTTCGTGATGCCCTTGATAGTCAGGTCGCCGGTAACGGTGCCTGCGTTGCCATTGATGTAGAACTCGGTGGCGGTGAAGGTGATCTCTGGATAGGTCTCGACAGCGAAGAAGTCGTCGCTGCGCAGGTGGTTATCGCGGTCATCGTTGCTGGTGTTGATGGAGGCCACCTTAATGACTGCGGAGGCTGCATTTTTCTCGCCGTAGCTAAGGGAAGAGTCGAATTCGGTGAACTCACCGCGGACCTTGGTAACCATGGCGTGGCGGAGCCAGAAGCCGATGCGGGAGTGGGCTGGGTCGAGGGTGTAGGTGCCGTTGAAGTCAGACATTGAAAAGCTCTCCTTAAAGTTGGGTTCCACATTTTCTAATGGACTGTCCGTCCGTAGTCACATAGTACTGCTATCTTGTAGACGCGTCAACAATAAAATTTTTTGCGCACAACGTGCAGCTTGTGGCCTATTTTTGAAGGCTGGGACAAAGTGATCTTGGCGACGTATGAAGGTTTGGATACCGACCCGATATCGCCTATGGTTATAAGCATCTTGTCGGGATCGTGTTTTATTAATTTGTGGAGCGTTCCTTGCCCCGCACACAAAATGAAGGTTAAGTGACGTAAATGACAAAGGGCTCAGGCTGGCTCAACGACGACGAACAAAAGCTGTGGCGTCTCCTTCTAGGGGGGATCCGCCACCTCGAACGCGGAATGGAAGAAACTCTCCAGCAGGATTCCGGCCTCGGGGCCAGCGAGTTCGCGGTCCTCGTCTCCCTGTCTGAAGCGGAGGATCAGTCGCTGCGCCTGCGTGACCTGTGTCAAAGCCTGGAATGGGATCGGAGCCGTGCGTCCCACCAAATCACCCGGATGGAGCGACGCGGGCTCGTCGTGAAGCAAAAGTGCGAAGACGATGCACGCGGTGTGCTCGTGGTGCTCACCAAGGAAGGGATGTCGCGCCTCGAAGCAGCTGCGCCAGGGCACGTGGAATCTGTGCGACGTTTGGTCTTCGATCACCTCACTGATGAAGATGCTGTGGTTCTTGAGCGTTTCTTCGGTAATCTTGTGGCCACTGAACTGGGATAATGCCATATCAGGGTGAAAATCAGGGTTTTACCCGATGTGCTTTTTCACTCACGCTGCAATAGTGAGAAGTGACCGGCAAGTACAAGAAAGGAACCCACAATGACCACCCCACACGACTACTCCAAGCTCGACGGAACTATCCCGCTGCTGAACCGCAAAATGCACCGCAGCAAGACCAATTCTGTGTTGTTCGGTGTCCTCGGTGGCATCGGTGAAACCTACGACGTTGACCCCAACCTGCTACGCATCCTCGCGGTGGTCGCGTCCCTGTTCACAGGAATCCCCGTCGTCATTTACATCGCGGCGGTGGTGCTGATGTGGAACACCTAACCGAGTCTTGCTTCGCCGGCACCCTGAAGAGGGTGTCGGCATTTTGGTTCGTCTACTTTACGCGACGAAAAACAATGAGTAGTCGTGGCGGCGTTTGTAGAGGACAGTAAAGCCCTGTTGGGGCTGCGTAATCCGGGTAGATAGTGACGCCCTAACCGTTGGGTCCTCATCGACGCCACCGTGTTCCATGTGGTCCAGTAGGAGGGCAACCCACAAGGTTGGCTTAAGGTACATTTCGTGTGGATAAATTTATCCGGTTTCCCGTGTCACACTGGGGATTTCGCCGATTTTCGTTTTCCACGGCTTCCAAAACAGGGCTCGACTGAATCTTCACGGATTTGGGCCAGGGTTGTGGTAGAGGCAGTTCGCTGCGGTGCTAGGCCAAATACATGGCAAAAAAGAACCGGCCTTTCTGCGCGTTGTGCGGACACGGCCTCGTAAAAAAACGGGAAGACTGCCGCCGGCACTCAACGCTGGATATGCCCAGCCTGTAAAGCCTCGTCGATCAACACACGCCCCATCGTGCAGGAAAAACGCCACTTCGCCATCTTCCTCGACTGGATTTTGTCCGGTGAATCAGCAGACCATCTTGCCAATCGGCTCGGGATTAGCCACCGCACACTCACCCGGTGGTTTCGCTTGATGTGGTTTATTACCGTCCCCACCTATACCGACCCCTATCGGGTCTATGTCCAGGTCTTTATCGACGGCACCTACTTCCACAAGAAGTGCCTGCTGTAGCCTGCACGAAAGACCACGTTATTGCTTGGCATTGGTGCTTGAGGGAAAGCTCCTACGAATACCTCAAACTCCTCGACAAAATTGCCGAACCGCTCGTCGTGACCACTGACGGCTCCGGCGGCGCACTCAAAGCCATCCATACGACATGGAAGAATGTGCAGATTCAACGCTGCCTCGTCCACGTTCAGCGCAATACGTTCACCAGCATCAGTCGCAACCCCATATACCCAGCTCACAAAGCCATTCGGCGTTTGGGTTACATGCTCACCCAGGTACACCCACCGCAGTGCACGTCGCGCCCTGTGCCGTCTAGAAAAGCTTGCCGCCAGTGGTGAACTATTCGTCTACCTTGCCCCACCCAACGGAGTGACCACGGACCTAAAGGCCACAACCAATGTTCTAGAAGGAGGAATCAACAAGCAGCTCAAAGACCTGGCAGGCAACCATCGCGTCAATGTTTGACGAGCACCAACGCATCGCCATGGACTGGTGGCTCTACATCCATACAGAACAACCAACACCACCACTAGAGCTAGCCCAGCAACAAGACTTCGGACGAGTTGGAGAACAATCCGCACGCACTGCTTGGGCGAAAGAAGAACTCCACAGACGCGGCCACCTAGATGGACGACCCGCCACATACGACACAGGCATCGACGCCGTATGGAACCCCAGCATAGGAGTAAGAAAAGGCTGGGTCGGCAGATGAAAAATCCACACGAAATGTCCCTTAACACACAAGATTGCGTTGGTTAGATATGGCGTCACTCACCCCGTTGCTGCTGCCAGATGAAGAGATTCGTCGGATGTCACGGCGGATTACCGAGATGTTTTGACAGCCGGCTCGAATGCCTGGATTTCAACCCCCGACACACCAAACCTGGCAAGTGTAATGTCCACAAAGTCCAACACCTGCGACATGACGGGCGCAGACAGGGAAACCACCAGGGAAGTAGGGCCCGAGGTGGCAGCGACAAACCGCACCTCCGGCAAGCTGCTGAGCGCTGTAGCCAACTCGCGAATCTGCCCGGGGGCCATCGTGAGCCACACCAACACAGAGGACTCTAGGCGGTGGGCCTCCAGATTCATCTCAACTTCAAAGAAGAGAATCTTTTCATCGCGCATACGCTGGACTCGGCGTGACACCGTCGCAGGATCAATATTTAAGGAGGTAGCTACGTCGCGGTGTGGGCGACGGCCGTCGGCGGCTAGCTCTTCCAAAATTCGGCGATCAAGCTCGTCCACCTCGCTTGCAAGATTAAGCGGGTTTGTTTGCCCCTGCGCACCCCAAGTTTGTAGCAGCTGGACGACGGTGACGGTGCCCACCCGCGGATCCTTTTGTAGCGCCTGGATGACGCTGTCTTGACCGGCCGGCGACGAGATCAGGCCGAACGTGACCTCATCATGGGCCATCGTGACGCGAACCCAGCGGGTACGGGGGATGCTCGCGAGTTCGCGTCCCACTGCCTGGGCGTGTCCGGCACGGACCTGGGCGCGGATCATCCATGCTACGGTTCCGCCAAACCCGGGGAGGGTGCGGCCGAAAACACGAATGATGCCCATGCGGTGCAAGCGTTGATAGCGTCTGGCGACAGTACGCTCGGCGAGGCCTGTCTGTTTTGAGAGCTCGCGGAAGCTCGCGGTGGGGGAGAGATTGATGGCGTCGATAAGCGTGCGATCGGCGTTGTCAATAGGTGAGGATGTCATGAGGATCAAATGTCGATTTATTGAATACTTCGCGGTTACTTTGACTACATGTTGCATAGAGGTGGATATTGCTGGATATGTCCTAGTGTAATGCTCTCTATGACCAACCCAAAAGAAATGACTGAGCAACGCCCCGCAGTGATAGAGCCCACCCCGAAGCGCGCTGGAATGACCCGCGCGGAGATGGCCGGCGCGTACGCGGCACTCGTCGTGACGCTCCTGCAGACGCTGGTAGTGCCCCTCACCCCACGATTCCCACAACTGTTCGACACCACGGCCTCGATGGCCGCGTGGATCGTCACCGCGACGCTGCTCACCGGTGCGATTGCCACCCCGATCCTGTCGCGTTTGGCAGACATGGTGGGCAAGCGCCGAATCATTTTGGTGTCCCTGGCGCTGGTGTTGGTCGGTTCCCTCATCGCCCCGTTCGGCGGGATTGTGGGAATCATTGTCGGACGCAGCCTGCAGGGTATTGGCACCGCAATCATCCCGGTGACCATGGCCCTGATGCGTGACCATGTGCCACACGAGCGCCTGCGTCCGGCTCTCGCGCTGATCTCCGCGATGCTCGGCATCGGCGGTGGCCTGGGCATCCCGCTGGGCGGCGTGATCATGAAACTCGCTGGCTGGCAGTCAATCTTCTGGCTTTCCGCAATCATGACCGCACTCGCCATTGTCGCGATTGTGCGCGCCATCGAACCAGAAGAACGCACCGTCCACGGCGGCAGCTTCGACCTACGCGGCGCGGTCGTCCTTTCCATTGGCTTGACGACGTTCTTGGTCGGCATGTCCAAGGCCGGAGAATGGGGATTCGCCTCACCACTGACCATCAGCCTGATCCTCATCGGCCTAGCGGTTCTGGGACTGTGGACCTTGCTGCAAAGCCGCACCGAGCACCCACTGATGTCCATGCGCACGGCATTCGAACGACCCATCTTCATGGTTAACGTCGCGGCACTCCTGCTCGGCTTCACCATGTTCATGAACCTGCTGGTCACCACCGTGCAGCTGCAGAACCTGCGCGTCGAGCACGGCTTCGAACTGGGGCCACAGGCCGCCGGTCTGGCCATGCTGCCATCCGCGATCATCTCCGGACTAATGGCTCCTGTGTCCGCCCGCATCGCAGAACGCTTCAGCCCCCGTGTCCTACTCGTTCTCGGCTCCCTGATCGTCGCCACCGGCTACCTGCTGCGCTGGGGGATGAGCCCCAACGTGGGCATGGTCATCTTCTGGGCCACCTTCCTCACCGTCGGCATCTCCCTCGGCTACTCCGCGCTGCCCATGATCGTGGTGCACCACGTGGACCGCGCGGACACCGCAAGTGCCAACGGCCTCAACGCACTGCTGCGCTCCATTGGTATGACTCTCGGCTCCACATTCGTCGGCATGGTGGGTGTACTACTGGCAGTAGAGCACGCTGGCCACGCCGGACCATCCTGGAATGCCAACGTAGCAGTGTTCCTCACCGGTGCTGTCGCCGGACTCATCGCAGCAGCAGCGGCCTTCCTCACCGAAACCCGACACGAAAAGAAGTAAAGGATGTCATACTCCGTCGCAGCAATCGATACCCACGCCCACGTGTACCCAGCCTGGTACCTCGACCGACTGGTTGCTGCCGGTGGCGACCCAGCAGCAACAGCCGTCGCACGCGGTATCCGTGCAGACAGCACCCCAGAAGACATTCAAGCCCGCATCGCAGGAATGGACATCGCAGGAGTTGAAGTGCAGCTCCTGGCGGTCACCCCGCAATCGCCCATCGTGCCAGATGCAGCAGCTGGGGAGAAACTAGCCCGCGACATCAACGAAGAATACCTGCGCCTCCACACCGAGTATCCTGGCCGATTCTGGCTCTACGCAGCACTTCCACTGCCACACGTTGCGGCAAGCCTCCGCGAAATCGAACGCATCGCCACCGAACCCTTCCTGGGCGTCAGTTTCCCAGCACTCCTCCCAGGCGGCGGATCTCTCAACAACCCTGACTTCGACCCCATTTGGGAAGCCCTCAACGACGCACACGCTGTAGTCAACATCCACCCCACCGGCCAAGGCGCCTGCTCTGCCCCGATGCTCGAACACCGACTCGAATGGGTAAACGGAGCACCAGTCGAAGATGCCATCGCAACCCTGCACCTACTGAAAGCCGACATCCCAGCCCGATACCCAAACATCCACTTCCACGTGGCACACCTCGGCGGCGACCTCCCATTCCTCGCCCAGCGCATCGAAGACAACTACACCGACTGGAACGCCTTCCCCAGCTCACCACGGCAAACCCTCAGCAAGTTCTACTTCGACGCCGCCAACTTCCACGAACCATCACTCCGCCTAGCAGCAGAAACATTCGGGCCAACCCAAATCATGGCGGGCTCTGACTTCCCGTACTTTCAAGACTCCAAATACACCCGGGCGTTCTCCTACGTGCGTGATTCCAGCCTCTCCGAAGAACACCGCGAAGCCGTCTTGCGTGGCAACGCCATGAGGCTGTTTGGGAAGTAGAGCGTAGCTTTTTAGGGAAATCCGGGAAGTATTTCCCGGGTCTTGGGGGAAATTTTGCTGATTTGCGAGGTTTTCAGGCGAGTCGCGCCCCGAGATCCGGGTCGTACTTCCCGGGAAATGGAATTTGTGGGGGCCTTTCCGAGTTTCTCGGCGCTGTGGCTGGTGTTGGCCTGCATGCTAGACCTCGACATTACGCGCCCGAGGCTTCTTCGATATAGGGTCCGGGTGTGCGGACTTTTTCTTGGAGTCCTACGCGTCGATAAATCGGTGGGCGTGTCAAGTTGTTTGTGTGTGGTGGTTGGTTTTTAGATGTATTGGTTGAAACGGTCTGGGTAGGCGACGATCATTTGGTTGAGTGCTTCCATCCAGCCGATCGTTGTCCGGCCTTCGATCATGCGGCCTGATCCGTCTGCTTTGGGCGCGCCTTTGGGTTTCTTGGCTCGTTTGATCGCTCGTTTATCTTCGATGTTGCAGATCGTCAACCACAGTGCCTTCACTGCGGCTTGATCATTCGGGAATTGAATACGGTTACGTGTTGCTTTACGCAACTCACTACTTGAGCGATTCGATCGCGTTAGTGGTGTACACCATCTTCCTTGACCTGAGGTGTGAACTGCAAGAACGGCACAAACCTATCCCAGGCACGTTCCCATACCAGCACCGATTGCGGGTACTTCCTCCCCAGCTCGCTACCGGCAAACCGATCCAGTGCCTGACGTGCCTCGGTCTCGTTGACAGCAGTGTAAACCTGGCGCAGCGCTGCGGACACCGCCTTGCGGTCACCGTAGGCGACGTACTTGTTGGCATTACGAATCAAGTGCGCCACGCAGGTTTGTACCAAGGACCCAGGCCAGGTCGCTTCGATCGCTTCCGGCAGGCCTTTAAGCCCGTCGCAGGCAACAATAAACACGTCCTCAAACCCCTCGGTTGGCAAGCTCTGCGCACACGCCCGACCAAAAGGATGCTCCTTCGGTGGCGGCGCCCGAGATACCAAGGATATGGTTAGCTCCACTTAGGTCAATACCGACCGCGATATGGGCTGCCTTGTTAATGACCCTGCCACCATCACGGATGTTAATGCGGATGGCATCTAAGGAACATGATCGGGTAAAACGCATCCAACCTGCGGTGCCATCATTGCATTACCGCTTCCAGCACACTGTCGGTGACGTTGCTTATTGTTTCATGCGACATGTCCACCCCATATGAGGTGGCGATGTGGTGCTGGATATCCCTGACCGTCATGCCGTCGGCATATAACGAGACGATCATGTCACCAGGGTTCCGTGATCCTGCGGGCCCCTTTGGGTACCATACGAGGGATAAAGGTGCCGTCGCGATCACGAGGAACATCAATATCGATCGGTCCGTAATGGGTATCGATAGTTTTGGAATACGACCCGTTGCGGGAATTGCTCTGCCCAGCTGCAGCCTTGCCTGCCCGGTCACCGGAGTTGTATCCCAGGTGGGCGTCCATTTCAGCGGCTAGACCACTATTGATGGATGATTGCAGCACGCCACGTACCAAAGTGTTGATATCACCGTCAGCTGCTTCGGCAAGCTCGCCGATCATCTTCGCTGGTTCAGGGCTCGCCAGGATCCGCTGAGATACGGCACGGACCTGATCGGCATCCTTATGCTTCTTTGTCAGACGTAACAGTCATAATGGTTCATCCTTCCGGCTATGTGGTGGAAACCCCACACACAAACCATTTGACACTCTCATATCGGTCAGTAACGGTTCCAACCCCCGGCTTGCAGCCAGGGTTCGATATCCCCGGCGTTTAAACCGCTTGCAATAAACATACCAAGTAATGTACTCATCCAACAGAGTCACCACTTGACTTTTTGTCAACTCCCTCGGATTAATATCGTGGTAATAAAACACCTCACGTTTTAACACACCGAAAAACCCTCCATCGCAGCATTATCACCACTGGTAGCTTTCCGCGACATCGATGGAATCACCCGGTAATCGGCCAAATCCTCAACCGGCGTGGTGCTGTCAGTGACCGTGATCGTTTCAAACCACGCCTTCGCCCGGTAATGAAACCCCCGATCCGAATGGATAATCGGCTTTTCACCAGGGCCTAGCTGATCGATCGCATCCTGGATCATCTCGGTCACCAACGCCACCGACGGACGGTGACCAATCATCACCGACACCGGATACATATCATGCAGGTCAATAACCGGGGATAGATACAACTTACCGTCCTTACAGGGGATTTCACTGATATCAGTGACCCATTTCTGATTCGGGGCATCAGCATAAAAATCATGAGTTAACACCGGCACACCATCATCGTCCACACACTCCCGGTAGGTGGCAGACAGCTCGATGACCTCTTCATGCGTTGTACGGCCTTTCTCATCGGCGACATACAACCGGTTGGCCACACTCGGGTCCGTCTCTTCCTTGTAGTAGCTGTAGGATCGACGTCGTTCGATCTTCGGGGATAGATCAAACTCGGCCATGATCTCCCGCACGATCTTCTCTGATACCCGTATGCCGGTTTCTTTCAAGATCGTATGCACTACCCGGTACCCGACCCGATAATGCTCTTCCTCGCAGATCTTAATCACCTTAAGCAGCAAGCGACGCGCGACGAGCTAAACCTGGGTGATCAAGCCGCGTGCGGGCGTAGTAAAACGACGAGGAGGCAAGACCTAAAAACCGCAACGTTTCCGCCACAGCAAATCCCTGGGCGATCACACCAACAGCGATCCGGGTGATGTCTTTAACACCCCATGTCGGGGCGTGGTCTTTTCCCAGGCGGATGATCCCTTCTTCGACCAGTTTTTGCCGCTGGGCAAGCACGGCGTAGGCCAGTTGCTGCTGACGTAAAATCTTCTTCAGCTCATCCGGGTTGCTGGTGAGTTTGTCCATGTCAGGGGCGGCGAACATGTCAGCGCCTGGGATGTGCTTCGGGATGGATTCCAGCAACTGCACATCCACGCCTTGCGTTTGTAGCCAAACATAAAGCTGTTGGTGCATGCGCTGCTTGTGCGCGCCTCGACCGGTGGTGGCGGCGCGGTGGTTTGTCTTTTTTGTTTCATCCACGGCTTTGATAATGGCAGCAACGAGCTCATCGAAGGGGATGTTGTGCGGTGTGTCAACGACATCGCTGTATAGCCGGCACCACTGTCTGATGCGCACATCACTGGGGCCGAAGGTGCGTGACAAGGCTGCCCACGAGGTGGGGTTGTGAAGGTAGGTCGCGACAACAGGGGCGATGAATTCGGAGGAATAACGCTGGTACCTACGTCGAGGAGTAACAGGTTGGTCGGTAGGCATAGTTTGAAGGCTTTCTCCCGGTGTGGGCACCGGGCTTGGTGCCGCGTAAAACCTTCCAAGAAAACGTCCGCAGTCCCTCCGCGATCCCGAACTTCGGGAGGGTAATGTCAGGGCCAACGTAGAAACCACATGCCAGGCCTCGTGAATAGCGCAAAGCCAAGTGCATACAGCCCACTGTCGCACAGGTGCCAAAAGTCACCACAGGAAACACCGCAGCCCCGCTCTCCGAAGAGAACGGGGCTGCATTTTAGCTGTGCCCTCGAGAGGATTCGAACCTCCGACCTTTGGTACCGGAAACCAGCGCTCTATCCCCTGAGCTACGAGGGCGGGTCGCGTTGCGACTAAGGTGCTACACCTAGCACCTCGCGTTGCGGCGACGTGCCGAGTTTAGCACCTCGCCGCCGCGAGACTGAAATCAGGATACGTAAATCACGATCAGGGTGCGTGGACCGTGGACACCTTCGACGCGATTGAGTTCGATGTCGGAGGTTGCGGATGGTCCGGAGATCATGGTGTTAGGTACTGCCGGGTCAAGGCGACCGACCATCTCGGGTACCGAGTAGACCACGTTGGCCTTGCGTACGAGGCAGATATGGACGTCGGGGACGAGGGTGAGAGCGCGGCGGCCGCAGACGTCGTTGGCTGCGAGGCAGATAGTGCCGGTTTGTGCGGAGGTGACGTGGGAGTCGGTGACGACGGCGTCGACGTCATTGAGCCCGCGGGGGTCGGTGTCAGAGGAATCTGGCGTGGCGACCCCGCCGAACTCCGCGAACAGGGACTCGGGGAGCCCTGGGGCGTGTACGACGGTCTGTGCGCCCCGATCGCCCAGGATACGGGCGATGGTTGCGGGCAGGTCGGCCTCCGTGGATTCTTCTACGATTGCTTTGTAATCGACGAGCCTGTCGATCAGGATTTCCCGCAGTTCCTCCTCCGAGTGGGTGAAGGTGGTGTGGTAGTCGCGTGGCACGGGGTGTGGCCCGGGCGGGGTTCCAGCGAGTTGGTGCGCGTTGCGGATGCGCTCCAGTATTTCCTGCTTTGCGCTAGTCATTGGGGATGCCTTTCTCGCGGGCGTTGGCAAGCAGTGCTTGGCCCTCTTTGCTGTCGAACCAGGTGCGGAAGCTCTTCTTTGGCGGGACTGGGGTGTCGCGGACCTTTGTCCAGCCGCCGAGGAAGCTTGGGAGTTTATCGATCTTGCCGTTGAATCCACCGAGGATACGGCCCATGAAAATGACCTTGGTGACGAGGCTCCACACGTGCTGGTTGCCGAAGGTCAGGCCGACAGCATCGAAAATCAGGTTCTCGATTGGTGGTTTGGCGTCGGTGATCTTCTTGTGGCGCAACTCGAGGAGCACGTCGGTGATCGGGATCTTCACCGGGCATACTTCGTTGCATCGGCCGCACAGCGTCGAGGCGTAGGCGAGCGAGGCATTCGGATCGTGGTGATCATTGAATCCGGTCAGCTGCGGGGTCAGGATCGCGCCGATGGGGCCCGGGTAGGTGGAACCGTAGGCGTGGCCGCCCGCGCGCTCGTAGACCGGGCAGACATTCAAGCAGGCAGAGCAGCGGATGCACTTCAGCGCTTCGCGGCCAATGGCGTCGGCAAGCACGGCGGTGCGACCGTTGTCCACGAGCACCACGTGGAAGTTCTGCGGCCCGTCGCCCTCGGTGACACCCGACCAGGTGGAGACGTACGGGGCTTGGCGCTCGCCGGTGGAGGAACGGGGGAGGAGCTGCAGGAACACTTCAAGGTCTTTGAAGGTAGGCAGCAGCTTTTCGACGCCCATCACTGAAATCAGCGTCTCCGGGAGGGTCAGGCACATGCGGCCGTTACCCTCAGACTCCATGATGGCAATCGTTCCGGTTTCGGCAATGCCGAAGTTTGCGCCCGAGATAGCGACCTTCGCCTGCATGAACTGCTGGCGGAGGAAGGAACGGGAGGCTTCCGCCAAGTCAGCGGGTTCCTCGGTGAGGGATTCGTCGGTGTTAGGCATCTCCCGAACGAAGATTTCGCGGATCTCCTGGCGGTTGCGGTGGATCGCGGGAACCAGAATGTGCGAAGGGCGGTCCTTGCCCAGCTGGACGATGAGCTCCGCGAGGTCAGTTTCCTGGGCGTGGATGCCGACCTTCTCCAGCTGCTCGTTGAGGGCAATTTCCTGCGTCGCCATGGACTTAATCTTGACGACATTCTTCTCGCCCGTCTCTTGCACCAGTTTGGTGATGATTTCGCCGGCTTCCTTGGCGTCCCGCGCCCAATGCACGTGCCCGCCCTTGGCGGTAACGGCGGCCTCAAACTGCTCAAGCAGTTCCGGGAGCCGAGCCAGGACGTCGCGCTTGATGTTGGAGCCAGCCTCGCGCAGGTCCTGCCAATCGTCCAGCTCGTCGACGACGTTCTGCCGCTTGCCACGAATGGTGGTGGTGGCCTTGTTCAGATTGCGACGCTGCGTTTCATTGTGCAGCGAGGTCTTGACGTTTTCCGTAAAGAGGTGGTCGCCGCGCAGCAAACTGATGTCAGCAGCGTGCGGTGGCACGGTTGGGGTTCCGAGTTCGACTTTCACAGCATGGCCTCCTTGCCATACACAGCTGACGTTGGGGACCAAGGATGTTCCTTGGTAGATGCCAGGATTTCTGCCAGGTGCAGCACGCGGACACCGGTCTTGTCGCGGGAGAGGCCACCGCCGATGTTCATAAGACAGGAGGCGTCACCGGCGGTGACGTACTCAGCGCCGGTCTCCACCACGTGGCGGACCTTGTCGTGCATCATGGCTGCGGATACATCTGGGTTCTTCAGGGAGAAGGTGCCACCGAAGCCGCAGCATTCTTCGACGTTGGGCAGCTCGCGAAGGTCGATGCCTTCCACGTTGCGCAGCAGACGCAGTGGGCGATCGCCCACCTCGATGAAGCGGAGGGAGTGGCAGGAAGCGTGGTAGGTCACCGAGTGTGGGAAGTAGGATCCGAGCTGGTCGGTGCCTGCGATATCGATGAGGAATTCGCTGAGGTCGTACGTCTTCGCAGCTGCGATCTTGGCCCCGCTGGCCAGCGCGGAATCTCCGTAGCGGTTCGCCACGTGCTCGTGCTGCTCTCGGACGGCGCCAGTACAGGAGCCGGAGGGGCACACCACGTAGTCGATGGAAGAATCAGCGAACGCGTCGACGTAGTTGCGGATCTGCGGGATCGCTTCCTTTTGGTAGCCGGTGTTGACGTGCATCTGGCCACAGCAGGACTGCTCGGGAGGGAATACGATGTCGTAACCCAGGCGGGACAGGATGACCGCGGTGGCTTTCACTGCATCGGGGAACATGACGTCACCGATGCAGGTGGAGAAGAGGGCAACTCGCATGAGTGTTCCTTTGTTGTATTGCGGGCAAAGTCAAAAGAAATAGAAAAGTATTTAGTTACTTAAATCGCGCGATTTCTATGGACCAGTATACCGGGAAAATGTGCGGTGGGGAAGTTGAGATATTTCATGATATTATCCAGCTACCAGCACTTATGTATTTATCTAAATGTATCCAATGTCATGTTTTTGCAACTTCTCGCTCGGGGGTGCCCCTTGCTAGCCTGGGAAGGAAAATGTTTGTAATTCGCATATAAAACAAACAAAAGCCCAACTTGGAGGGTTAAATGCCACAGGAATCTGTGTTTGTACCGGCTGTTGACGCAGTTGCGGGTAGTCTGCCGCTAACAGCTATTGTGGGGCTCGCCCCGTTGATTGTGTTTTTTCTATTTCTCATGGGGCTGAAGCAGTCTGCATACGTTTCCGCAGCTGCCGCGCTGGTCACCGCCCTCCTCGGAGCGGTCGTCGGTTTCGGGATGCCCGCTAAGCTCGCGGCGCTGTCCATGTCCGAGGGGCTCATGTTCGGTCTGTTCCCTATCGTGTTCATCATCTGGATGGCGGTCTGGATCTATGACCTCACCGTCCGGGCGCATCGCTTTGAGGATCTGCGTCAGATTTTCGCGGCACTTGGCCGGGGCGATCAGCGCGTTCAGGCGCTGCTCATCGCGTTTTCCTTCGGTGGCTTGCTGGAAGCTCTCGCGGGCTTCGGTGCTCCCATCGCGATCGTGACGGCGATGCTGCTGGCCATCGGTATCAAGCCGCTGCGTGCGGTGATTACGACGCTGGTAGCTAACACCGCTCCTGTCGCATTCGGAGCCATGGCTATTCCTGTGACGACCGCGAGTATTTTGTCCGAACAACCACTTCATGACGTTGCAGCCACCACAGGCAAGCTCATGGCGATCCTCGCCGCAGTAGTTCCATTCGTGCTGTGCTTCGTCCTTGATGGTTCGCGCGGTTTTCGACAGATTTGGCCGGTCGCGGTGGTGCTGGGCGCAACATTCTCTGGCGGCCAGTTCCTCGCGTCGAACTACCTCACCTACGAGCTAACCAACGTCGTGGCCAGCCTGCTGTCGCTGTCGGTCGGCATTGCTTTCCTTAAAATGTGGGCGCCAACGACCCCAGAGGAGCAGGCCTCTGCCGTGTCGGCATCGCCGCTCACCGCGCAGCGGACTACCTTGGCGCTGTTTCCTTATGTGCTGGTGGTTGTGGTGTTCGGCGTCGCGAAGCTGTGGCGAATCGGGGTGGACATCCCTGCGTGGCTGCAGAGCACGGACATTGCGATCGCGTGGCCCGGCCTGCACGGCAAGATCCACAGCAACGGCACGATGTTCAACGTCAACTGGCTCTCCGGGCCGGGCACGTTGCTGCTGCTGTGTGGCCTCGCCACCGCTGTGGTCTACGCGGCCACCGACCGCGAGTTCACCGTCGGTGGGGCGCTGCGCGAGCTTATCGACGGCCTGAACCGCATGAAGTTCAGCTTCCTCACCATCGCTCTGGTCATGGCACTGGCATATGTGATGAACTTCTCGGGCCAGACGACAGCGATCGGTGCGGCCTTGGCCACCACCGGGTCGGTGTTCCCACTGCTTTCTCCGGTGCTCGGCTGGGTTGGTACCGCGGTGACAGGATCTGCCACCTCTTCCAACGCCCTATTCGCAAACATGCAGGCCAGCACCGCGGAACGCATTGGCGCAAACCAGACCTTGCTGGTTTCGGCGAACGCTGCTGGTGCGGTCACCGGTAAGATGCTGTCCCCACAGACCGTTTCCATCGCGGCGGCCGCCGCCAAGATGGACAATGGCGAAGCGCAAATCATGCGCGCAATTGCAGGTTTCTCCTTCGGCCTGCTGGCGTTCATGTGCGTCGTGGTGTTCCTGTTTGCCTAAACCTTCGGCAAATTCTGAGTCGCCGTCAGTGGTGCATTAGGATAGACCACCGTGACTCCTGCAGATTTAAGTAACCTCATCAAGACCACCGCCACCACCGTCCTAGAGGACAAAGAACTGGACGTAACCGTTCTCCCGGAGACCGTGGTGGTGGAGCGCCCTCGCAACCCCGAACACGGCGATTACGCAACGAACCTTGCGCTGCAGATCGCCAAGAAGCTCGGGGTGAACCCACGCGAGCTGGCTAGTTGGCTGGCTGAGGCACTGGGCAGCGATGACGCCATCGACGTTGCTGAAATCGCCGGACCTGGCTTCCTCAATATTCGGCTGGCCGCCGCTGCACAGGGTGGCATCGTCTCCACTGTGCTGGCAGCAGGGGATGCCTACGGGCATAACGACTCTTACCAGGGACTCAAGGTCAATCTGGAGTTCGTCTCCGCTAACCCCACCGGCCCGATTCATCTCGGTGGCACCCGCTGGGCCGCAGTGGGTGACTCGCTGGGGCGCGTCCTCGCTGCCAACGGCGCTGAGGTCACCCGCGAGTACTACTTCAACGACCACGGCGGTCAGATCGACCGCTTTGCTCGCTCCCTCGTTGCCTCCGCGAAGGGTGAGCCCACTCCTGAGGATGGCTACGCCGGCGCCTACATCGAAGAAATCGCAGCCGCGGTTGTTGCTCAGAATGCAGGAGTTCTGGAGCAAGAACCAGCACAGATGCAGGAAACCTTCCGCGCCTGTGGCGTGGAGATGATGTTCGCCCACATCAAGGAGTCCCTGCACGAGTTCGGCACCGACTTTGATGTGTACTTCCACGAAAACTCCCTCTTCGAATCGGGTGCCGTGGACCGCGCCGTGGAGATGCTCAAGGCCAATGGCAACCTGTACGAAAACGAAGGCGCCTGGTGGCTGATGTCCACCGACTTCGGTGATGACAAGGACCGCGTCGTCATCAAGTCTGACGGTAACGCCGCCTACATCGCCGGCGACATCGCCTACGTGGTGGACAAGATTGAACGCGGCCACGACCTGTGCATCTACATGTTGGGCGCCGACCACCACGGCTACATCGCTCGTCTTAAGGCAGCAGCCGCGGCCCTGGGATACAACCCGAATGCCGTGGAAGTGATGATCGGTCAGATGGTCAACCTGGTCCGCGACGGCAAGGCAGTGCGCATGTCCAAGCGCGCCGGCACCGTCATCACTCTCGACGACCTGGTCGAGGCCGTGGGTGTCGATGCAGCGCGCTACTCCCTGATCCGGTCCTCGGTGGACTCCTCCCTGGATATCGATATGGGGCTGTGGGCGTCGCAAAGCAGCGAAAACCCGGTCTACTACGTGCAGTACGGACACGCCCGGCTGTGCTCCATCGCTCGTAAGGCCGCTGAGGTGGGCGTCGCGGTGAGCACCGACAACCTCGACCTCCTCACCCACGAGCGCGAGGGCGAACTTATCCGTACGCTGGGTGAATTCCCAGCCGTCGTGAAGTCCGCAGCAGAGCTGCGCGAACCGCACCGCATCGCGCGCTATGCCGAAGAACTCGCTGGCAGCTTCCACCGCTTCTACGACACCTGCCAGATCCTGCCCAAGGCCGATGAAACCGAGCAGCCTATCCATGGCGCTCGCCTGGCGCTGGCAGCCGCGACCCGCCAGACTCTAGCCAATGCGCTTGGCCTCGTCGGAATCACCGCACCGGAAAAGATGTAATGACCTTTAACGAACTCCCAGCACACGTCTGGCCACGCACTGCGCGTCGGGAAGAAGACGGCATTGTCACCATCGGTGGCGTACCACTGACCGAACTCGCCGAAGAATACGGCACGCCCTTGTTTGTCGTGGACGAGGACGATTTCCGGTCGCGCTGCCGCGATATGGCAGCTGCGTTCGGTGCCGAGAAGGTGCACTACGCCTCCAAAGCGTTCCTGACCACCACGGTTGCCCGCTGGGTGGATGAAGAGGGCCTAAGCCTGGATGTCGCCTCGCCCAATGAACTCGGCATCGCGCTGGCCGCCGGATTCCCCGCCGAGCGGATCACCGTGCACGGCAACAACAAATCCGCTGCCTTCCTCACAACGTGCGTGACGGAGGGCGTCGGCGCCGTCGTTCTAGACAACGCCGCTGAACTGGAACTGCTAGACCTGATCGCAGCTAAGCACGACACCATCCAAAAGGTGCTGGTGCGGGTGAAGCCCGGTGTGGAGGCACACACCCACGAAATGATCGCGACCGCCCACGAAGATCAGAAATTCGGTTTCTCCCTCGCATCCGGCTCCGCGTTCGCCGCTGCGGGCGCCGCGATCACCGCGGAGAACCTGGACCTTGTGGGGCTGCACTGCCACGTGGGTTCTCAGGTGTTCGACGCCACCGGCTTCGCACTCGCTGCCGAGCGCGTGCTGGGGCTGGTGAGCCAGCTCCACGAGGAATACGGACACCAGCTCGCCATCCTGGATCTCGGTGGTGGCTACGGCATTGCCTACACCGCTGACGAACAGCCATTGAACGTGGCCGAGGTGGCACGCGACTTGATCGATAAGGTGAGCAGTCATGCCGCCCAGCTGGGCCTTGAGACCCCGCATGTGATGGTGGAGCCAGGCCGCGCGATCGCGGGACCGTCCACCGTGACCCTGTACGAGGTGGGCATGATCAAAGACGTGCACGTCACCGACGAAAAAACCCGTCGCTACATCGCCGTGGACGGTGGCATGAGCGACAACATTCGTCCAGCGCTGTACGGCGCACAGTACGACGGCCGGGTGGTCAGCCGCTTCGTGGACGGGGAACCGACCGCGACGCGTGTTGTCGGCAGCCACTGCGAATCCGGGGACATCCTTATCAACGATGAGCAGTACCCCGACGACATCACCACCGGCGATTTGTTCGCGCTGGCAGCGACCGGCGCCTACTGCTATGCCATGTCCTCCCGATACAACCAATTCGGCCGACCAGCAGTGGTCTCCGTCCGTGGCGGGCGCACCAAGCTGATGCTGCGCCGGGAGACCCTGGAGGACATTCTCGCTCTAGAGGGGTAACCCTCGTGGTGGCCGTGCGAATAGTCTGCAATAATGTGGAAGTTATTCGCACGCAACTCTAGGGGATTTTTCGATGGGTAAAAAGACTACAGTAGGCATCGCCATTCTTGGCCACGGTACCGTAGGTAGTGAAGTCCTCCGCTTGATGGGCGAATACTCCGAGGACCTTACTCATCGCATTGGTGGCGAGCTGGAGATTAAGGGCGTCGCAGTATCCGACCTGGACAAGCACAAGGATTCTCCTGCCGCGCACCTGATGACTACTGACGCCATGAGCCTCATTAACCGTGAGGACGTTGACATCGTCGTCGAGGTCATCGGTGGCATCGATTACCCACGCCAGCTCGTGCTCGCTGCCCTCAACGCCGGCAAGTCAGTAGTGACTGCCAACAAGGCGCTGGTCGCGGCTCACGCAGCCGAGCTCGCGGAGGCCGCTGATGAGGCTAACGTCGACCTGTACTACGAGGCAGCTGTCGCCGCGGCGATCCCAGTGATCGGCCCACTGCGTCGTTCCCTGGCAGGCGACCGCGTGAAGTCCGTGATGGGCATCGTCAACGGCACCACCAACTTCATTCTTGACGCGATGGACTCCACCGGCGCGTCCTACGATGACATGCTCGCGGAGGCCACCCGCCTCGGCTACGCAGAGGCCGATCCAACCGCTGATGTCGAGGGCTACGACGCCGCCTCCAAGGCCGCCATCCTGGCGACCCTGGCATTCCACACCCGCGTTACCGCAGACGACGTCTACCGCGAGGGCATTTCCAAGATCACCGCTGCGGACATCAACGCAGCGAAGAACGCGGGCCACACCATCAAGCTGCTCGCCATCTGCGAGCGGGTCGGCGACACCGTTTCCGCCCGCGTCCACCCAACCCTGATTCCACGGGACCACCCACTGGCCAGCGTGAACAAGTCCTTCAACGCGATTTTCGTAGAGGCAGAAGCCGCTGGTCGCCTGATGTTCTACGGAAACGGTGCCGGTGGCGCCCCAACCGCCTCCGCCGTGCTCGGTGACCTGGTGGGAGCGGCCCGCAACAAGGTGCATGGCGGCCGTGCCCCAGGCGAATCCACCTACGCCAACCTGAAGATTGCCGACTTCGGTGATGTCAGCACCCGCTACCACGTGGACATGGACGTCCATGATCAGCTGGGCGTCCTTGCTCGCATTGCAGAGCAGTTCTCCAACGCTGGGATCTCCCTGCGCACCGTTCGTCAGGAGGAAAAGGGCGAGAACGCCCGCCTGATCGTGGTCACACACCACGCCTACGAGCGTGACCTCGCGGGGGTAGTGGAAAAGTTGAAGTCCATGGACGAAGTAAAGTCTGTTAACAGCGTAATCCGACTGGAGAGTGAGTAAGAATGAACGCAGTTCACCGTGGCTGGGCAGGCCTGATCAACGAATACCGCGAGTACATGCCGTTCGGCGATGACGTCGAGGCTGTCACTCTGCTGGAAGGTGCCACCCCGCTGATCCGTGCTAACTACCTCTCCGACCTCCTCGAATGCGAGGTGTACCTAAAGGTGGAGGGTGCCAACCCTACCGGTTCTTTCAAGGACCGCGGCATGACCGTGGCCGTGACCGACGCTGTACACCAGGGCAAGAAGGTCCTGATGTGTGCCTCTACCGGTAACACCTCCGCATCCGCAGCAGCGTACGCCGCCCGCGCCGGAATCAAGTCCTGCGTCCTGATCCCAGAAGGCAAGATCGCCATGGGCAAGCTGGCACAGGCCGTGATGTACGGCGCAGAGATCATCCAGGTCAAGGGCAACTTTGATGACTGCCTCGAACTGGTACAAAAGACCTGCGTGGAGTACCCAGAGATCGCACTGGTGAATTCCGTGAACCCGATGCGCATCGAAGGCCAAAAGACTGCCTCCTTCGAGATCATCGACGTCCTGGGAGATGCCCCTGATATCCACGCGCTGCCAGTGGGGAACGCGGGCAACATCACCGCCTACTGGAAGGGCTACAAGGAATTCCACGACGCTGGCAAGTCCACCAAGCTGCCACGCATGTTCGGTACCCAGGCTGCGGGCGCGGCTCCGCTGGTCAGTGGCGCGCCTGTGCTGGAGCCAGAGACCATCGCTACCGCGATCCGCATCGGTAACCCAGCGTCCTGGAACGGTGCGATGAACGCTAAGGAAGAATCCAACGGTCGCTTCCACGCAGCTACCGACGAGAAGATCCTGGAAGCGTACCGCCTAGTCGCTGCCAAGGAAGGCGTGTTTGTGGAGCCTGCTTCCGCAGCGTCGGTGGCCGGTATCCTAGCCGCGCACGAAGAGGGCCTGATTGAGAATGGCCAGACCATCGTCTGCACCGTAACGGGTAACGGTTTGAAGGACCCAGACACCGCGCTGCTGTCCATGACCGAGCCGCACCCAATCGAGGTTGACGCCGCTGCCGTAGCCGAGGCTTTGGGACTCAAATAACATGCGTCAGCTTTCCATCGGCACCACGGTGCACGTTCGTGTCCCAGCCTCGTCTGCGAACCTGGGACCCGGCTTTGACACGCTGGGGCTGGCGCTGGGGCTTTACGACGACCTCACCGCCGAAGTCATCGCCGAAGGTTTGGAACTCACCATCGAAGGTGAGGGCGCAGACATTCTGCCTCGCTCCGAAAAGCATTTGGTGATCAAGGCCATCCGGCTTGCCCTGGCCGAAGCTGGGGTAGCGGCGCCTGGGCTGAAAGTCCACTGCGTGAACCGGATTCCGCAGTCGCGCGGACTAGGTTCGTCGGCGTCGGCAGCTGTCGCGGGTGTGGCTTTGGGCAACGCGCTGGCCGGAAACGTGCTGACGCAGGAGCAGGTCGTTCACCTGTCGGCCACGTTCGAAGGACATCCCGATAACTCCTCGGCGTCTGTCCTCGGCGGGTTCGTGGTTTCCTGGACCGAAAATAATGACGGTGCCACGGAATTTAAAGCCGTATCCGTGCCACCATTCCCTGGGCTGCGGGCGACGGCGATAGTGCCGGAGACCTATGCGTCGACAAGCGAGGTGCGTCGCGTGCTGCCGGCGTCGGTGCCGCATATCGACGCCCGGTTCAACGTCGCCCGATGCGCACTCCTTACCCATGCCATCCAACACGATCCAGCGCTGCTCGTGGAAGCTACCAGGGATCGCCTCCACCAGGGCTACCGAGCGAAGGCGCTTCCTGTGACGACGCAGTGGGTGGAGAAGATGCGCGACCGTGGCTTGGCTGCCTTCGTTTCTGGTGCCGGGCCCACCGCGTTAGCGCTGCATGTGGAGGATTTCCCGCAGGACCTTCGGGAAGAGGCACTCGCAGCGGGGTTGCGGGTCATGGACCTCGACATCGTTGACGGTGTTCAAGTAACAGTCGAAAAATAGCCTGCGAAACTGATCTCGTCTACCTATAATGTCGAGGTGAGCGAAAACAAAACCGCCTCGAAATTCGTGTCCTACCTCGCCTCGGACTTGTTGACCTCCGGGAACATCATGTTGGTTGCTGCCGTGGGCGTCGTGGGATTGCTGGGACTTTCCGGCGGTTTCGAGGCCGCTGAACCTGCGGGCATGACAAAGCTGAGCGCTGTCTCGGCCAGTGGTCAGACGGTGGAGACCACCCCATACACCGTCGTCGTCGGCCAGTCTCGCGTCGTCGACGGCAGAATTGAGGTTCCGCTGTCGATTACGGGCTCTTCCGGTTTTAGAGTGCGTTGATCTTGTCCTGTAGTTGTCCGGAGTGGATCAGGCACCGCAAGATGTAGTGGTTGAAGTTTCGGAATCCCAGGGCGATCCCCCGTAGGTGCTCGAGCCTGCCGTTGATGGCCTCGACCGGCCCGTTGGACGCCCCGATATCGAAGTAGGCGA
>NZ_JBVJNS010000019.1:0-46185 GCF_055583565.1 Corynebacterium sp. NPDC104732 | reverse complement strand
GGGGTTCAAGAACCTCGGGCACTACATCTTGCGATCCTTGATCCACTCCGGACAGCTGCACACCAAGATCAACGCACTCTAAAACCGGAAGAGCCCACAAACCCGGCAGGTGATTCTAATAGGAGATATATTGACTCGTTAGACGTTCCTTCCCAGAAGAGCTGCGGTGTTACGTGAAGCGGTCTTAGTTGCTTATATGACTTTATTTCGCTTCGCCCTATGTCCCAAGCATCGTGTCCTAAGTGTGACTTGGATGCGTATTTTCTAAATTCCTTTAGAATTACTGGTCGATATGTTGCTGGGGACTTCACCCGAGTCCCCTTGGCGATCCCTTCATAAACAGCACCTTTGGAGCTCTGGCGAAGGCAGTGAGTGATAATTAGGTCTATCCCTGACTTTTTGAGTTCGAGGAAAGGATTTCCGACGGCGGATAAGCCTCCAATCGGATCAGAGACGGGAAGCGGTACACCACTGCAGATTTCGCGGGCTTGGGGTTCATTCCTCGCCTCCCATCTATAGCTAAGAATGCCGCTGTTGGGGATACGGAGATCTGTTGGGGGACAAGGGCCGCTGAATTCGGCAAGCATAGCTTGAAGAAATTGTGCTTCACTACTGAGTCTCTCGGGTGTGGCGACGTAAACTGTTGCCGCCTTCCCGATTTGAGTGACACCATAGTTGCCGTTATTCAGTCGTTCACAAAAACTTTGAGTATTGCAGACTTTGAAATCAACCCTTCTTTTTGAGTATTCCTCCACTAGAAGGGTCTTTCCGGCTTGAAATTGGTGCTCTGTTAGGTTCACATGTATTTTGTACCCACAGACAGGGTCTGCTTCTGGGGCGAAATAGTGTTGTTCCCAGGCATCACTATTCTTATCGGAAATTTTCAGTGTTTGCATCGTCTTGCGTCCTAAACCTCATGACTTTTCCAGCTTTTGGCTTGCTTTTAGTACGGAGTAACAATTGTGAAACGTGGTGGCCAGGGATCCTGGATTGCGAAAACCAAATGTATTGAAAGTCATTGCCCATTTAGAGACGGGTGGGCGGAACTTGTTTCTGTATGCAAGTGCTATGAATTCATAAAATTCAGCCCAAAATATAGAATCTAGTTCCGCGCCTGACAAGCCGTAATCTGAAATTTTCTCCCAGTGTTTCCGCATAGGAAGGGGTATGTCCTCATTCCTGATAGGGTTCGACTGGTTGAAATAGTCTAGGGAGTTCAGGTCTGGCATGGCATCTACTTGCTGCAATAGAATTGATTGCTCGTGTGTCGACCAGAGAACGCCACTTCCATCTCCTCGGACTTCCATCCCATTGCTAGAAGTGCCTTTCCATCACGCCGAAGTACGGCGTTTGAGAATTCTTCAGAGACACCGGCTTCTTCCAGTGTGGCGGCGGGGTCGTCGTAGAACTGGGAAACGAGTGACATGTCTCCCTTCATGCGTTCAATAAAATTAATGTCCATAACGGCAGGCATGGTAGCTCCTTTCGAAAGCTGCAAGGTGTGACGTATGTCGCTAATTGCGACGTACGTCACATGCTAGGGGTGGCTATGTCTACTGTCAATAGTTTTGTATGAAAATCTGCTCTGTAAATTTGATTCCACCCGGTCCTGGTGGCGTGGCCGTCGTATGATCGGACGGGGCTTCGGATTGTCTTCAAGGTTGCGTCCGCTAGCGTGGTGTATCTGTAGCCCGCGGTGAGCCTCGTGCCGGTGCACAATGAGGCGACCATCGCGGGTACCTTTCGAATCAACTCTTACCTATCCTCGAAAGGACGTACCCTGCGATGGCCGCTGATCCTCATCATATCGACCCAATCTCGTATCTCGGAGAACTACTCCCCCAAGCCTCCCCAGACTTGATGCAGCAGATGCTTGCTGACTTCATTAACCACATCCTGTCGGCCCAAGCTGACAGTGTTTGTGGTGCCGACTACGCCACCGTGTCACCAGAGTGAACCAACACGCGCAATGGCTACCGACATCGCCAACTCGACACCCGAGTCGGCACCATCGATGTGGCCATCCCCAAACTGCGCACCGGGGCCTTCTTCCCCGACTGGCTGCTCGAGCGCCGCAGCAGGGCTGAGCGCGCTCTGACCACCGTGATTGCCACCTGTTACCTCAAAGGGGTCTCCACCCGCAGGATGGATGACCTTGTCGCCAGACTTGGGATCACCAACCTATCAAGGTCACAGGTCTCCGACATGGCCAAAGAACTCGACACCATGGTCGAAGACTTCCGCACCCGCCCGCTAGACACCGGCCCCTATTACTAGGTTTCCTGCGACGCACTGACGATGAAAGTCCGTGAAGGCGGACGCGTGGTTAAAACCAGCGTGCTGTTAGCCCCCGGGGTTAACGCCGACGGATACCGGGAGTCATTCGGCATGCAGGTCGCTATCGCAGAATCCACCGCGTCGTGGACCGGGTTCTTCCGCGACCTCATCGCCCGCGGCTTATCCGGGGTATTCCTCGTCACCAGTGACGCCCACCTTGGTATTCAAGCCGCAGTCAGCGACTGTCTACCACAGGCTAGTTGGCAGCGGTGCCGCACCCACTTCGCGAAGAACCTTTCCTCCATGGTGCCGAAAACCCAGTGGCCGACCCTGTCAGCGATGTCACATACGATCTTTCAGCAACCCGACTCTACGGCCATGTGGAATCAGGCACGGGAGGTAGTGAGCTTTTGTCAGCAGAAATTCCCGTATGTCGCCGACTTTCTGGAAGAGTCCCTCGAGGATGTGCTGGCGTTTACCACTGCACTGAAAGCGGTGTGGACGAAGGTGTGGTCCCACAACCCCACCGAGCGGCTCAACAGGAAATCAGGCGAAGAACCGATGTCGTTGGAAGATTCCCCAACCGCGACGCGGTCGTACGTCTTGTCGGGGCTGTGCTCGCCGAGCATCACGATGATTGGATCCAGCAAAAACGCTACATGTCACTGACCAGCCTGGAGCAGACCAAAACGACGATGACCGCTACCGTCATTAACGCCGGCGACCCCACCAAGGAGGCCGCATGAACCCACACCAACACCAATCCCGCGACGGTCCCTAACACCAACACACTGCTTATTCAATCGAAAGGCAGATACACCACTTCCACGGACTTGACCACCAAGGTTTCGCAGTGGGATGAAGTCAGACAAACGATGCGTATACATCAGTGCTGACCATGCCGGGATGCACCATCCAAGCTCATGCGAATGGCTTACAGCGCCATGATTCTTGAATACATTAGCTAGTGCCGTGCCACTGACGCGAGGAACCTCGGGTCGGTTGGAAAAGAAAGCTTCCGGAGAAAGGTAATCAGTCACCTCGGTTGCGTCCAGCCCCTCAGCAACTAGTGCAGTCTCTGCCTCGAATTGACTGAGTTTTTGCCACAGTTCGCGCTCGACCTCAGGGTGGTCGAGCAAGCGCTTGGTGTAGCTGCTTTGGCGAAAGTACCGTTGACCTTCGAACGCATAGGGGGACCTTATGCGGTGCCTCGATCCGCAACATCGTGACGCGCTTGCCTTCAAGCTAAACATCTAGAAATTTCAATTGAGGGGTCGGGATAATTGCCCTGGTTAGCCAGGGGAGAAGGTCCTCGTTTCCTTTGCCCTTTGTCGTCTGCCAGGAGAAAGTTGTGCCGACGACATGGTGGTCATCGCTGATGCCCCAGATGAGATAGGCAGAGTTTTCATCGTTGAGGGTGGCTGAGTTGCTGAGCGCGCTAACGTAGCGGGCGATTTCGGCGCCTGTGGCTGCTGACTTGGTCTTGAACTTAATCCAGGGTAGCTCTGCGGGGAGCGCGAGGAACCGATGAACTCGAGCAGCAAGTTGCTCTGGTGACGTGTCGGTGAGTGGTGTCATTGTGGTCGCCTCGTTGCGGTCTATACAATATCGCGATCGCTATGTAATGACCGCGATATATCAGAAGCAAGAAAGGAGCAAGAAAACGTTGGTGCAGTTCAACTCTAATTTCTGGCATCCAAAGTGACGCTTTTGGGCAGTTTTTCGGCGAACGAAGCAAGAAACGAAGCAAGAAACGAAGCAAGAAAAAGCCGCCCCCCACCAATGAAGTGGCGAAAGGCGGCTATCGACTCGATATAGAGGCGACTTACTTCTTCAGAGCGTCGATGATCTCGTTGAACTTCGCGGATGGGCGCATCACAGCGGTGACCTTGTCTTCCGCTGGTGCGTAGTAGCCACCGAGGTCTGCTGGGGAGCCCTGGTTGTCCAGGAGGTCCTTTTCGATCTCAGCGGATGCAGCAGCCAGGGAAGCAGCAACCGGCTGGAAGATGCCAGCGAGCTCTGCGTCAGCGGACTGTGCAGCCAGCTCTTCAGCCCAGAACTTGGTCAGGAAGAAGTGGGAGCCGCGGTTATCGATTTCGCCGACCTTGCGGGATGGGGAGAGGTTCTCGTCGAGCAGCTTTTCGGTTGCCTTGTCCAGGGCGTCGGCAAGCACGGCAGCCTTGTCGATGCCAGCGGTGTTAGCGAAGTGACGCAGGGACTCAGCCAGTGCCAGGAACTCACCGAGGGAGTCCCAACGCAGGTGGTTTTCTTCCTGAACCTGCTGAACGTGCTTCGGTGCGGAGCCGCCAGCGCCGGTCTCGAACAGGCCACCGCCCGCCATCAGCGGAACGATGGACAGCATCTTTGCGGAAGTGCCGAGCTCGAGGATTGGGAAGAGGTCGGTGTTGTAGTCACGCAGCACGTTGCCGGTGACGGAGATGGTGTCCTCGCCGCGACGCATGCGATCGATGGAGAACTGGGTTGCCTCCACTGGGGAAAGGACACGAATGTCGAGGCCCTCGGTGTCGTGATCCTTCAGGTACTTCTCCACCAGGGTGATCAGGTTGCGGTCGTGTGCGCGCTCTGGATCGAGCCAGAAGACTGCTGGCATGCCGGAGAGGCGGGAACGGGTGACAGCGAGCTTGACCCAGTCCTGGATTGGGGCGTCCTTGGTCTGGCATGCACGCCAGATGTCGCCGGTGGATACCTCGTGCTCCATCAGAACGTCGCCGGCAGCATTAACGACGACGACCTTGCCGTCAGCGGCAATCTTGAAGGTCTTGTCGTGGGAGCCGTACTCCTCAGCCTTCTGAGCCATCAGACCAACGTTAGGGACGGTGCCCATGGTTGCTGGATCGAAGGCGCCATTCTTCTTGCAGTCCTCAATGACGGTCTGGTAGACGCCAGCGTAGGAGGAATCCGGCAGCACTGCCAGGGTGTCCTGCTCTTCGCCAGCAGCGTTCCACATGTGGCCGGAGGTACGGATCATGGCTGGCATGGAGGCGTCGACGATGACGTCGGAAGGCACGTGCAGGTTGGTGATGCCCTTGTCGGAGTTCACCATGGCCACTGCAGGCCCCTCGGCCAGAGCCTTGTCGAAGGCAGCCTTGATCTCTTCGCCGTTCTCCAGCTCGGACAGGCCAGCGAGGATAGCGCCGAGGCCGTTTTCCCCATCGAGGCCGGCTGCGAGCAGCTGCTCACCGTACTGTGCGAAGACGTCCTTGAAGAACGCGCGGACGACGTGACCGAAGATGATTGGGTCGGAGACCTTCATCATGGTGGCCTTGAGGTGGGTGGAGAACAGCACGCCCTCCTCCTTCGCACGCTTGACCTGCTCAGCCAGGAACTCATCCAGGGCAGCTACGCGCATGACGGTGGAGTCAACAACTTCGCCTTCGAGGACCTTCAGGCCGTCCTTCAGGACCTCTTCGGAACCGTCAGCCTTGACCAGCTTGATGGTCAGGGTATCAGCCGTAGGCATGATCACGGACTGCTCGTTGTGTCGGAAGTCGTTAGCGTCCATGGTGGCGACGTTGGTCTTGGAGTCCGCGGTCCATGCGCCCATGCGGTGTGGGTTCTTCTTAGCGAAGTTCTTTACAGCGATTGGGGCGCGGCGGTCGGAGTTGCCCTCACGCAGCACGGGGTTCACAGCGGAGCCCTTGACAGCGTCGTAACGTGCGCGGACGTCCTTTTCCTCATCGGTCTCAGGAGCATCTGGGTACTCAGGGAGTGCGTAGCCCTGCTCCTGCAGTTCCTTGATCGCGGCCTTGAGCTGGGGGACGGAAGCAGAGATGTTTGGAAGCTTGATGATGTTTGCTTCTGGGGTCTTGGCCAGTTCGCCCAGCTCAGCGAGGGCGTCGTCGACCTTCTGGTCCTCATTCAGGAAGTCTGGGAACTGGGACAGGATGCGGCCGGCGAGGGAAATGTCGCGGGTCTCAACGTCGATACCTGCGGTGGAAGCGAAAGCTTCAACTACTGGCTTGAGTGAGTAGGTTGCGAGAAGCGGAGCCTCGTCGGTGCGGGTGTAAATGATCTTTGCCAATGTAACTCCCTAAAGAAGATTGCAGTACAGATATCAAGAATACCTGTTTACCCTCTGGAGGGGAGCGTTCTGGTACCCCTTACTTGGGTTAGTAATAGGGGTCACACTTTTTGGTTTTTTGGGGTGGAGGGGTGCTGCTTTACGACGACCAAAAGTCACCATCACTACCCCTCTCGACAATCGCGTCTCGCAGCCCTGGGGGAGGAGCGCTGGCGGGGATGCGCCCTGCCCGGTGATGTGCAGAATCAATGGTTGCTAAGATTCCTCTAGTTATCTTATCGACCAAGAACCTGGTGATGCATTGTGCTTGCTGACATCCGTGCCTCAGGAAAGTGGGGTATCGCCTCAGGAAGCTTGTGGCTTGTCTACGCCGTGGTGCGACTGGTGGAGATGTTCCTGTTGCAATCTCCCTTGGCGGGAAACTGGATTCGCTACGTCACGCTTGTGCTTTATGTGCTCTGCGCTGGGGGGTACTACCTCTTTTTCCGCGTCACCTCTCCGCGTTGGTCAGCCCTGTACTTGGGGTTGACTCTGCTCGGTTCGGCACTTTTTATCATCGAAGTGACCCAGCTGGGACATGTGGTGCGCAACTACGCCACCAGTGCTATGCCGATACGGCCGTCGCAAATCGTTTATCCGCTCTCGATCATGGCGTTAGGGGCAGCAACGTGGAAGACCTTTGACTGCCCACGGATCTTTGGGCTATTCCTTTTTAGCTTCGCATTCTCCTGGCTCATTTTGGCGCCGTTCTCGCAGCAACCGGCGATATTGACACATATGGCTTTCGTCGCGGACGCGATAGGGATGGCGGCGTCGGTAAGCCTGGCGGTGTGGGCGATCGTGGCAGGGCGTAACCGTCGGCAAGCTGGCAGCGACTACACTCCTAGCCCATGACCTTTCGTATCGCCTCTATCAACGTCAACGGTATTCGCGCGGCTGTGAAAGAACGCAGCGAAACCAACCGCGGTTTTCTGCCCTGGCTAGCGCAATCGGGCGCGGATGTCGTATTGCTGCAGGAGGTGCGTGCGACAGAGAAACAAACTCTTGAGGCTCTGGCCCCCGCGCTTGACGACGGCTGGCACTACGTAGGTGCCGAAGCCGCCGCGAAGGGGCGCGCCGGAGTGGGAATCCTCTCTCGTTCCCCGCTGAGCGACGTCACCGTGGGAATCCCGGGATTTGAGGATTCCGGCCGCTACCTGCACGGTACGATCGACGATATCACCGTGGCGTCCCTGTACCTGCCATCGGGGTCGGCAGGGACAGCGAAGCAGGACGAAAAGTACCGTTTCTTGGATGTCTTTGGGGAGCAGCTGGTCGAGTTGGCGGTGAACAACCCGCTCATGGTGATCGGCGGCGACTGGAACATCTGCCACCGCCGGGAGGACCTGAAGAACTGGAAAACCAACCAGAAGAAGTCCGGTTTCCTCGCGGACGAACGGGCATTCATGGATTCCGTGTTCGGCGTGTTCCCCGATGAACGCTCCCAAATCGAAGCCCATGGCACCTATCTGGGCGCGGTTGAATACACCTCCGACCAGCCATTACGCCAGCCGGCGGCTGAACCACTGTGGTTTGACGTGGCCCGTCGCCTCCAGCCGGAAGATGCGCCGCACACCTGGTGGACCTATCGTGGCCAGGCCTTCGATACCGGCGCCGGGTGGCGTATCGACTACCAAGCGGCAACGGCAGGCATGCTGGAGCGCGCGCAGCGGGCGTGGGTAGACAAAGCCGCCGCCTACGATCTGCGCTGGTCGGACCATGCTCCGCTCGTGGTGGATTACTCCTAAATCCGGCAGACTTGCGCCCCGACGAAACGACCCAGCCGATGCCGATTCCACGCCACGATCCGGTACACCGCCGCGAAAAGTGGCGTATCAATCACCCCGCCCGCTATACGGACGAGGGGTGAGCGGCCGTGGCGTTGTAACGCCTGCGCAATGGCCCGGTGCCCCAGGTACACCCGCTCGGTGGGGTCGATGTAATAAGCGTTGCGCTGAATGTATAGTCCAGTGCCAGGTGACGTGGGCAAGTCCCGGGTGAAACGCGTGAGATAACCCAGGCTCCACACACAAAAGCCACAATCGGCATCATAAAAGAACATGACAACAATGGTAGGTGCAATGTCCGGATATTTGGTTCCCACGAAACAGGTTCGTGTGTCTGACCTGCAGGCTCGTAAGGGGGACAAGCCGTGGGCGATGCTGACCTGCTACGACTATTCCACCGCCCGGGCCTTCGCTGCGGCCGGAATTGAATGCATTCTGGTGGGGGATTCCGCGGCCAACGTCATGCTTGGTTACGATTCCACCACCGCCGTCACCCTCGATGAGATGGCGATGCTGGGTGCCGCCGTCGTGCGGGGCGCGGGCAACGCCCTCGTAGTGGTGGATCTGCCGTTTGGCACCTACGAGGCATCCGACGAACAAGCAGTGCGCAGTGCTACTGAGCTGCTGCGACGCACCGGTGGTCATGTGATCAAGCTGGAAGGCGGCGTCCGCATGGCAGACCGGATTGCGGCGCTAAAACGCGCTGGGCTTGCGGTGTGCGCGCATGTCGGTTTTACCCCGCAGTCGGTGAACGGTCTGGGGGGCTTCAAAGTGCAGGGGCGGGGAGATGCCGCGCAGGCGGTCCGCGACGACGTCGCTGCCGTCGTGGAAGCAGGCGCCGACATGGTGGTGTTCGAGATGGTGCCGGCGCAGCTTGCAGCGGACATCACCGCGAACTGCCCGATCCCCACCGTGGGCATTGGTGCCGGCGCAGGGTGCGACGCACAAGTCCTGGTGTGGCATGACATGCTCGCCGTGCCGGAAGGTGGCCGTCGGCCGAGCTTCGTGGGGGTGTTTGGTGCCGTGGGTGCTGAGCTGACCCGTGGCGCGGCGGCGTACAAGGAAGCCGTCGAAAAGGGCGCCTTCCCGACGGCCGACAAAGACTTCTAATCGCGCGGCTGGCCCGTGACTTCCTCGGATCCGAAGTCGATACCGATGTTGTCGATCAAGCGGGTCGTGCCGACCCGCGCTGCGACCAGCAGCCGGTTTGCCCCCTCGGGGTCTACCTCGCCCAGGTTCGGGCCGCGAAGTTCTAGGTAGTCTAACTCGATGCTGGGGACGGCGTCGATAACGGCGCGGGCCGCGGCAACCACAGCGTCCGGTCCCTTGCCCGCCACGTAGGCGCCCGAGGTGAGGGCCGCCGACAGCGTGAGGGCCAGCTCGCGTTCATCGGCGCTGAGGTAGGTGTTCCGCGAGGACATCGCCAACCCATCGGCCTCGCGCACGATAGGGGCGCCGATCACCTGCACATTCAGGTTCAGATCTGTCACCATTTGCTGAATCACGATCAGCTGCTGGTAGTCCTTCTCTCCGAAAATGGCGTGTGAGCAGTGCGTGATGTGGAACAGCTTATTGACCACAGTGAGTACCCCAGCGAAGTGCGTCGGACGGGAGGCGCCCTCCAAAATAGTGCCGACCTCACCAGGGTGGATGACCGTGCGAGGGCCATTGGGGTACATCTCGCGCGGGGTGGGTGCGAACACGGCGTCGGCACCCGCCGCACGCAGCTTTTCGACGTCCGCCTCCAACGTCCTCGGGTACGCATCCAGATCCTCGCCCTCCGCAAACTGAAGAGGATTGACGAAAATGCTCACCACTACAACCGCGCCAGGAATACGCTGCGCTGCCTTCACCAAGGAGATATGTCCCGCGTGCAACGCGCCCATGGTCGGGACGAGGACGACGGGCCGGGCCGTCTTCCGCAGCGCGCTCGTCACACGCTGAATCTCATCGATGGTTGTGAACACAGTGGCTTGGCCGGGTTGGAATGCAGTCATACCCAGTGAGTTTAGTGCCCATGCCCCAGCAACTTGAGCAAGTGCTCGCGTAGGTCGCCGCGGTAGTCACGAACACTCAGGTCCGCGATGATCGTCGACGGCGCCGGACTCATCACCAGAATGCGGTCAGACAGGTAGATTGCCTCGTCCACATCGTGCGTCACCATCACCACGGTGCGCCGGGACTGTTGCCATAGTTCGCGCAGCTGCTGCTGCAGATCGTGCCGGGTCAGGGCGTCGAGCGCGCCGAAGGGCTCATCGAGCAGCAGCACTTTCGGGTTGATCGCGAATGCTCGTGCGATGCCGACACGCTGTTGCATGCCACCAGACAACTGCGCCGGTTTGCGCTGTGCGGCATGGCTCAGGCCCACGCTAGCCAAGGCCCCAGAAGCGAGCTCGTGGCGCTGGTCCAGTGTCAGTTCGGGTCGGGCTGAGCGCAACCCGAATTCAACGTTCGCGTGGGCACTGAGCCACGGCAGGAGCGCGTGGTCCTGAAACACCATGCCCCGTTCCGGGCTGGGGCCCGTCACCCGATCCCCGAACGCCGATACCTCTCCAGTACTGGGGGAAGTAAGCCCCGCGATCATTCCTAAAATGGTCGATTTCCCACAGCCTGAGGGGCCGATGAGCGAGACGAACTGGCCACTGTCGATGCTGGCGGAGGTCTCAGAAATGATCTCGGTAGTTCCGTACCGTTGGGTGATCCGATCGAGAGTGAGCTGACTAGTCATATTTCACTGCTTTCTGGAGAGCGGCTACAGCATGATCCAAGATCAAGCCGACGAGGCCGATAATGAGGATGGCGCTGACGATGGCATTGATATCCAGGCGGTTCCACATGTTCCACACGAAAAACCCGATTCCGCTGCCACCCACGAGCATCTCGGCAGCGATAATGACCAGCCACGAGGTGGACAAAGACACCCGGAGCCCAGTGATCACCCCCGGCAAAATCGCCGGAAACCACACATGAGTGAGGCGCAACAGTGGCGGGGTTCCCAGGGTGTCTGCGAGTTTCAGATACGTCGGGTTAACTTGTTGCACTGCTGCGATGGTGGCGAGCAAAGTGGGCCACATTGCCGTCAAGACGATCACAAACAGCGCCGTGAGCTCAGAATCGCGAAGTAAGGCCAGCCCCAACGGCAGCCAGGCCAGTGGAGAGACCGGCCGGAGGATCTGGATGAATGGATCCATGCCACGCCGGAAAAGCTCGCTGCGACCGAGGAAGAACCCCAACGGGATTGCGATGGCTGAGGCGATCGCGAATCCGATGGCCACGCGACGCAAACTCGCCAACACATGCTGTGCAATGGTCACGGGGTCGGACAGGATCTTCGCCATGCTGTTCCAGGTGCCGAGGGGAGTGGGGGCGAGATCGCTGAGCATCCCAGTGGTTCCGGCGAGCTGCCAGACGCCGAGGACAACAGCAGCGATAGCTGCAGAAAGAGCACTTGCTTTGAGCGTCATGTACGTTACCGTCCTTGGGTTGGGGCGAGCGGGGAAAACGAGTAGCCGCTGATTGTGAGGTCAGGCAGCTCAGCGGGGAGAGTGCCATCAGTAAGGACAGCGCGGGAGGCAGCGATAATCGCCTCGTCGGTGTGCGGGACCGCGTTGCCGGCCAGACCCCAGCGGGTTAACTGCGTCGTCATCCAGATCAGTGCCCCAGGATCAGTGGGGCCACCATACTCGACCCGAAGTGGATCCAGGACCTCCTTGTCACTGTCCCAGTCGCGGTAACGGCCGGAAAATACCGGCTCGAACAGCGTGGCGGGTTGGTTCAGGTAAGTGGGGGAGGAGGCAATGGAAATCAGCTGAGGAGTGAAGGAATCGTCGTCGGCAAGCAAGGCAGCTTCGGACAGGGCAGCCACCAGCGCGCGTGCGGTTTCCGGGTGACGCTCCTTCCAGTCCTTGGCCATCGCGATGCTGCAGCACGGGTGGCCATCCCACAGCTGGCGAGTGAGGCGGAAAATCCGCCCAGCGCCGGACGCGATAGCGCGCTGATTGAAGGGCTCGGGGCCGACGAACCCATCGATGGTGCCCACTTCCAGCTGCGCCACCATGTCAGCAGGGCGGAGCAGGCGAAGCTCAACGTCCTCGCCAGGGCGCACGCCGCCGGTCTCTAAAAATTGGCGGAGCAACAGTGCATGAACGGAGTACTCGAACGGGATGCCAAGCACCATGCCACGGAAATCCCGGGCAGTAGTTACCGCACCGTGGTGCCGTGCGGCCAACGTGATCGCCTGGCCGTTCGTGTTCTGTGTGAATGCTAGCTCAGTGGGGCGCCGAGCATCGGTCATTCCGGAATCGATTGCTACGGGCATCGGCGCCAACATGTGCGCGACATGAAGCTGGCCGGTGGCGTAGGCGCTCCACAGATCGGCCCAACCGGCGAACTTTTTCAGTTTCACGGCCGCGCCATGCGACGCAAAGAGCCCGAGTGCGTCGGCGAGAATGAGCGGCATGGCGCAAGCGATCGGGACGTATCCGATGGTCAGTGGCTGCGTTGCCGTGAGTTTGGTGGTGGTGGCTACCGAAAACAGGGCACCGACTCCTACGGCGGCGGACAACTGCAGTGCTGTACGGCGAGTGATGAGTGGCATGGAAACACAGTGTAGCCACGTTGATGTACTGAGCAGTCTATAAAAATTTTCGTGGGGGATATATTTTTGTTGCGACGTGGGTAAATGGGTTTTGTATGGGGGTGAATTTAAGCGACATTAACAGACTAAGTGGTTCACAAACTGCGAACTGTTATGTATGGTTTGTGGAAACGAGTCACCCACGAACGAAAGGAAACACATGTCCGACCTCACCCCACACCACGCTCCAGGCACTCCACTCCAGGCTATCGATGCTGAGAAACTCACTGAACTGGCCCGCAAAAACGTGGAGAACCCACCAGGTGGCCGCAAGGTGATCCGCACCCACACCGAAGCAGACGGACAATTCCGTAACTACACCCAAATCCGCGATCTAGCCCCAGTGCTGGTTTCCGAACCGCCGCAGCTGCTTGGCGACGACTCCGCCCCAAATCCCACCGAAGTGGCACAAGCCGCGCTGGCCGCATGCATCTCCGTGGGGATCCAAGCTATCGCCACCCACCGCGGAGTCACCCTGACCAAGATCGCCATCGACATCGAATCTGACATTGATATCTCTCCAACCTGGGGAGTTGGTGACCTCAGCGATGACAAGCGCCCAGGAGTCTCTGATGTGCGCGTCAAGGTAGAACTCGAAGGCGACGCTGACCGCGAGACACTTGACAAGATCCACCGCGACGCCATCACCTGGTCCCCGGTAGTCAACACCTACACCCGACCAGCAAAGCTCACCTCCGAACTGGTCTAGCCGATCACCGAAAGGTCCACTCATGCCTGAACAGACCCTCGCGCCACTCGTACTCGACGCTGCCTTCGCCACCGATGTGCAGGCCCACGCCAGCGAAGTCGATCGTGGTGTCACGCCAGCCCGCTACATCCTGGAACCCCTCGCCACCGCAGGTCACCTAGCTCGCCCGGAACTGGCCCATCGAGCAGCAGTGATCCGGGAACTAGCCCGCTACGATCTCTCCGTCGGGTTCACGGTGTGGGCGGACCTCATGGCGCTCACGTACCTGGAGCAATCCGGCACCGAGTACGCCGAGCGTGTTGCCCAGGCACTGCGCTCCGGGCAACGGCCTGGCATTACTGCGATGGCATCCGCATTCAAAGAGTTTGCCGGAGCAGGAAACATTGAGCTTGTTGCCCAGGAAACAGCAGGCGGGTTCCGCATCAACGGTACGCTCGCCTGGGCATCCAACCTGTACCCGGATGCCCTCCTCGTTACTGCAGTAAAAGACGAAAATGGCAAAAACTACATCGTGGCACTTGATGCCGACGCGCCAGGTGTGGAACTCGGCAAGCCATTCGGACTACTCGGCCTCAACGCCACCGCCTCAGCCTCGGTGAAATTCGACAACGCTTTTGTTCCGCACTCCCAAGTGCTCAGCGCAGATTTCGAGGAGTTCATGAGCGCGGTTCGGCCGACATTTGTGCTGCTGCAAGTAGCCGAATGCTTAGGTGTGGCTGAGGCAGCGATCACCGCTGCGCAAGGCCGACTGTTTGGGGTGAACCAGTCCCTGGCATCGGACGTGGCTGCGACGGCTCAGCGCGTCGGAAAGCTGGTGGCGCGACACGACGAACTCATTGCCGCAGGAGGCACGGCCGTCGACTTGCTGGAGCTGCGACTTGCTGCAGCGGAGGCAGCTGTGGATGCGGCAGCACTGGAAGTTCGTGTCGCTGGGGGCGCAGGATATGCCCGTGGTTCGGCGACATCGCGCCGCTTCCGTGAAGCTACGTTCATCCCCGTGCAGTCCCCGTCAGAGGCGCAGCTGAGGTGGGAACTGGCGCAGCTGAAAGAACGGAGCGCAGCGTGAGTATTACTGAATTCAAGCAGGCTGTCTCACGATTCCCCTCGGGAGTGACAGTAGTAGCTGCCGAGGTAGATGGTGAAAAAGTGGGGCTGACTGTGAGCTCCTTCGCCTCCCTGTCCCTGGAGCCACCCATGGTGCTGGCGTGCATCGATTCGCGCAGCGCCTCCTTAGCCAAGCTGCTCCACGCCACCGAGGTCGGGATCTCCATCCTGTCCGAACACCAAGCCGACTATGCTCGCCGGTTTGCCAGCAAGATCGAGGATCGTTTCGAGTCCGTTAGCCACCACCAACGCGGAGGAGCGGTACTACTCGACGACGCGGCGGCGTGGCTCACCGGAAGCATCAGCTCGGCGATAACCGACGGCGACCACACGATCCTCACCTTCCGAGTCACCGATTTTGCTGCCAATGACACCGTGCGCCCCCTGTTTTATGTCCAAGGGCAGCTGCTGTCGATCGCGTGACCCCTGGCAGCGCTACACTAAATAACCATGACTGACACTGCACCACAGCCTGAGAAGAAACAACGAGTCCTATCCGGTATCCAGCCCACCGCTGATTCCTACCATCTAGGTAATTATCTCGGAGCTTTAAAGCAGTGGATTGATCTGCAGGACGGCTATGACGCGTTCTACTTCATCCCCGATCTCCATGCGATCACGGTAGATCAGGATCCGAAGGAGCTGCGCGCTCGCACTGTAGCGGGCGCGGCGCAGCTGCTGGCCTTGGGCATTGACCCAGAAAAGTCCACCCTGTTCGTGCAATCTCACGTGCACGAGCACGCCGAGCTCGGCTGGGTGCTCACCTGCCTCACCGGTTTTGGTGAGGCCTCCCGCATGACCCAGTTCAAAGACAAGTCCGCGAAGCGTGGGGCGGACCGAACCAGCGCTGGGCTGTTTACCTACCCCATGTTGATGGCCGCCGACATTTTGCTGTACCGCCCGCAGCTAGTTCCGGTGGGGGAGGATCAGCGACAGCACCTGGAGCTCACCCGCACGCTGGCGGAGCGCTTTAACTCTCGCTTTAAGAAGACCTTCGTGGTTCCGGAAGGCATGATTCCGGAAGGCGCAGCAAAGATCTACGATCTGCAGGACCCAACGTCGAAGATGAGCAAGTCTGCGGTCAACCCGAAGGGCTGCATTAACCTGCTAGATGATCCTAAGGTGTCCGCCAAGCGCATTAAATCTGCTGTCACAGACAATGACGGCGAGATTCGCTACGACAAGGAAACCAAGCCGGGCGTGTCTAACCTGCTGGTGATCCAGTCGGCGCTGACTGGGAAATCCATCGATGACCTCGTCGCAGGATATGCGGGCCAAGGCTACGGAGCGCTCAAGACCGATACGGCCGATGCGCTGGAGGCCTTCACCACGCCGCTGAAGGCCAAGTATGACGAGTACATGTCCGACAAGGGCGAGTTGGAGCGCGTCCTGGCGGTTGGGGCGGAAAAGGCCTCGGAGATTGCGGCCCGCACCCTGGCGGACGTGTACCGCAATGTGGGCTTCCTGGCCCCACGCCGGGCTTAACGACGCCCACTGCTTTCGGTAACAATCCAGCTAAAAATCCTGGCGGATGGCTGCACATTCGCTGAAAACCTGGCCGTTCCTCTCTACTGTGAGTAGGAGCGGCTATTTAATTAACGAACCAAGGAGCATAACAAGTCATGGCGAGCACCAGGGCGAAAGAGCAGCGTACCGACGAATACGGTATTGAGCGGGCGCACAAAGATAACCCAGGCGCAGTTGAATCATTGCGACTCAAATGGCCCTGGTTCGACCACATTATGCGGATGAACGAGCGCTTCGGAACGATGGGCGGCAACCAGTACGCCGCGGGCATTACCTATTTTTCCGTGTTGTCGATGTTCCCGATCCTGATGCTGGTGTTTGCCGGGTTAGGCTTCGTGTTGGCCAACAATCAGGACCTGCTCACTCAAGTGCAGAACAAGATCGGTGAGATGGCGTCGGGGGAGATGGGCGATACCCTCAATGACATTTTGGATACCGCCATTAATCAGCGAGGCGCGATCGCAAGTATCGGTACCTTGACTGCCCTGTGGTCTGGTCTGGGGTGGATGAACAATCTGCGTTATGGCGTCTCCAAAATGTGGAAGGTCGACCCCACCAAGGAAAACTTCTTCATGGCGAAGCTCAAGGATCTGGTGGGGCTGTTCGGACTGTTGCTGGCCTTTGCCATTGCGTTCGGAGTCACGGCCGTGGGGGCCAGTGGCCTGACCAAGCAGCTGATCGAGCGCTTCGGACTGGAAAGCGTCCCAGGAATCTCCCTGATCGCCCCAACGGTTGCCATCCTCGTTGGCTTGCTTGCTAACTTCCTGGTCTTTCTCTGGCTGATTAAGTTCATGCCACGCGCTAAGGTGCCGATGAAATCAGCGGTACATGCAGCGATGATCGGCGCCGTCGCCTTCGAGGTGTTCAAGCAGCTTGCGAACATGTTCTTCTCCAAGGGGCTGTCCAACCCAGCGGGCGCTACCTTCGGTCCGATCATCGGCATCATGGTGCTGCTGTACTTCATTTGGCGCATCCTGCTGTACTGCTCTGCGTGGGCGGCGACTACGGAGGAATCGCTGGCGCAGGCCATCGTCGAAGCTCCGGAACCAGCCGTGATCCGGGTGCGCAATGAAGTTCACACCGGGGCGCCTCGTGCCGCATGGGCTGGGCTCGGCGCAGCCGTGGGGCTGGCCGGTACCGCCCTTGCCGCCAAACTCTGGAACAAGGACACATGAATCTCTACCAGCAGTTTGGCCTCAACCCGGCAGACCCTTCTTTGGTGCTTGCCATTGAGCTCCGGCAGAAGCAAGCATCCTTGCCGGCGGGCTCACCGGAACACCTGCATGCCGAAACGGCACGCAGAGTGTTAGGAACCCCCGCTAGGCGGGCGAAGTATGACGAGGCACTCGTACAACAGCGCGCTTTAACATGGCAGGAGGTAGAAGAACTAGCCAACACAGATGCGCTGCCACGTGAGGGGACCAACCCCTTCGAAAAACGGCCATCAACTCCCTTGATTTCCAAGCGTGGTGACAACCCGTTCGCTGCCGTACCAGTGGCCGCTCCGCCGACTCAGTCGACGCCCCCGTCTCCCTCACCACCACCGGCACCAGTGGCAGTGCCACAGGACAACAACGCACCTTCGACAACGAAACGTTTCTTCGCCTGCATCATTGACTTTGTCGGCTGGCAAGTATTGCACGTCGTGTTGCTGATTAGCGGATTAAACTCGTGGGCTTTGGGAAGCTTTTTGAAATGGATGGGCTTGGGTAGCCTCCCGTTGTATTTTGTATTGATGTTAGGATACGCGGTGGCCACCGAGGTGCTCTGGGGCGGCTCAATCGGAAAGCAGATCATGGACCTAGCAGTGGTGGATGCAGACACATTACGGCGCCTGACCTGGAAACAAGCACTGCGCCGTAACCTGTGGCGTTTCATCAATATCCTCCCGTTCGTCGGATGGATTGTCATCCTCTTCATCGGTAGCGTTTTGACGGCGAAAATTTCCAACAGCCCGGATCAGCGTGGACCACATGACCGGGCAGCTAATGCACGAGTGGTGAGTAAGTTCGCTCATTTAAACTAGAGCGCATGAAACAGGAACTGGATATCAAACCGGAATACAAAGCGTTGGATAGGCAGCTGGTCGCGCAGCTGCCGAAGGTGATCCTTCGGCACGATATTGCCGCCGACGCTCGGGAAGTAAGCGCGCAGCTTGCTGCGTTAGCCGCAGAGAACGTGGTGTATGTGGAGCTGCGCTGTGAGGTCGCAACCGAGCAGCAGCGACAGGAGATCGCGAACGCTATCCAAGAGGCGCGGACCCAGCACGGCATCGAAGCACGAATCGTTGGTACTACTGCGGGCGAAGAAGTGGTGGGAGTGGGCGTCGATAAGCGTGCTGCCGCGCAGGTCGCCGAAGCCCACGCTGCCTACCTGCCGGTATCCTTCCGCTGCGATGACCCGGCTGATTTCCCGCTCGCCATCGCCCACGGCACCGACCGCATCAGTGGCGCTTTGACCCTCTACGAAGACTTCAGCGTCAACCTCGAGGGAATATCCGCCGGCCCCGCCTCTGCTTATCTTCGAGATCGCGAGGTGCCGCTGGAGATGTCGCTGAGTGCCGACCTGGACGCGGGGCTTATCGACGACATCGGTGACCACCCACTGCCACTGCTACAACAACTCGGGTTCACCTGCACCCTCAACCCGCAGGGGCACAACATCACCGACGAGATGATGCTGCTCGTCGAAGGTTTCGACTACGGGCTCGAGGAGCTGTTCGAGCTCACCGTCAACGCCATCGAAGGCGCCTTTGCCCCCATTGAGCTGCGCCGTAGCCTGCTCAACGACGTCATTGCGCCGGCATACCAGCAGTTCGCAGACATGACAGAGCCCGGAGTAGCCACCGATTTCCTTGACGACGAAGAAGACGACGAAGAAGACGAAGCAGCAGACTCCGGGCTTCGAATCACCGGGCTGGAATAACGCCTAGAACTTGCTGAAACGCTTGGTCAGCGATGACTCCAGCTCCGACCATCCCCTCGCCTCGTCAGTGTACGGGGCCGATGGGATGTAGCTGGAACGTGCGCCCAGCATGTAAGAGATGTAATCCTGCAGGCCGGGGTTAGCCAGCAGCAACGAATTCAGGGAGTCATCGCCGGCCCAGTCGGCGGCGTCGGCAAGCAGCTCATAGGCCTGCCGCATCTGCTCCACATCCACGTCCTTCGGGCCCTTCGTGATGTCCTGCACCAGGCCATTGAAGGAGTACACATTCACCGGGTGGACAGTGATCTCTGCGGTGCCACCATTGACCTCGTCCATCACGTCCTGCCAGGTAGACACACGGGCCAGGTCATGATCACCGTGTTCGACCAGCCACCGCAATAGTGCCTTCGGGTTAGAGAACGTGAAAATCTCACCAAACCGGCCCAGGAATACCGGCGCCTGATTCACGTAAGTACGCAAGGTGTAGACCACACGACCATCGATCGCGATCTTGATCGGGTCAATCCCGGCCACGCCCCACAGCGAAACATCGTAAGGATCTTGGGCAGCCTCCGCCTCAGCAGCTTCCCGCTCTGCCTGTGCCTTAGCCTCGGCAGCGGCCTTCTCCGCAGCCTCAATAGCGGTGGCGGCATCCGCAACATCAGATTCCGCAACCTCAGGGGTGTACACGAGAGCATCCAAACCATCGACCACTCCGTTCCACCCCTTCAGCACAGTCCGGCCGATCGCAGACCACTCGCTCATTCCGGCCTCCTGGCTGAAGTGATCAGAACCTCGCTCAACACCGCCAAGAATGGAGTAGCTGCCGAAGAACTCCTGAACATCAGCGACATCGCACACCGAGCCTAGGCTCCGGGCGATGGCAAAAGCACGAGCCGTCTTCGACACATTTTCGTACGACGGGCGACCAGCCAAGAACTCAGGAGCGCCCACCACATCATAAAAATCGCGCTTACCAGGCACCACACGCAGCACGCCACGCTCGTCAAACGACCGCCACTGCGGGTGGCTCATCAAATCATGCTTCGTGCCAGACCTTAAAAACGCCAGCAGCTGCGCCGGAGACTCGAAGAAGAAGACGTGCTCGCCAGCACCGAGGAACGCTTGCCACTCGGCGCCATGCTCTTTCCAGCTCGGAGCCCACAAGGTGTAAAAATCACCATCAGTGAGGGAAATCTTAACTGGGAGGATGCCTTGGTTTTGTGCCATAAGCACACATATTAGCGTTAATCAGCCCGTTGGCCTGAAATAACCCTTAAATGCCATCCCCATGTTCGTTTCCCGCAATGGATTCACCGATACTGGGTCACCAGCCTCGATCAGGCTGCCCCGGCCGTCGTACATCGCTACGTGACCATCCCACACCGCTAGATCACCAGCCTGCAGCTCATGGTGCGCCACCTGACGCCCGATCGTCTGCTCCTGAGCCAGCCGCGGCAACTCCACCCCAGCCTGGCGCCACGCCCACTGCGTAAAGCCACTGCAATCGAAACCAACGCCAGGAGTGGTCCCGCCCCACGCATACGGTGTGCCCAGCTGCGACAATGCAGCCTGCACCGCAGCCTCGCCCTGAGCGTTGCCCTGCGCATTGCCCCCAGGTGCTCTAGAAACAGCAGCCGGAACCATCTCCGGCGGCAACTCAGGTAGTGGAGCAGTACCCACCTCATCCAACCGCAGGACCGCCGGTAAAAGCTCTGACTCCAACTGCGCAATACGATCTCGCGCGCGACCAAAAGCAGCGCCAGCCAGCAGTGACAGCTGCGTCAACGCCGCCTCCTGACTCCCCGGAACAGGCGATAGAAACTGCGGAATCAACTGAGCAGCTTCCTGGAGGAACTCCCTGCCAATTCCAACGACATCCTGCACAGCGCTGGACAGTGAAGGCGCAACAGCCGAGACAATGCTTTCAAGCACACCGCGGTCGTGAGTAAGAAGAGAGTGGATCTCGGTAAGGGGGCCGGGATTGGCGCCCAGGGCGTCGGCAAGCTGCAGTGCCCCCGCGAGATCAGGAAGACCCCCAAGGTGCAGCTCGACCTCTCCAGGAAGCACATCCTCAAGTGCACGCAGCGGAGCTACAAGATCAATCATCCGAGTTCCTCCATGGCATAGCCGAGGGTGACATCGGCATCGCGCACCTGATCAATAACATGATCAGAGTTAGCCGACACCCGGTCGAGAAACCGCTGGTAGTACTCAGCGCGGGTATTCAGACGCTGCACCGCCCTCTGCAACGCGCTAGGAAACGCGCCTTCCGAGGTGGTGCGAACAACGCAAGGTTGAACAAAATCAATGGATCGACGGACAGAATCGGACAGTTCACGGGCAACAACTGGATCAAAAAATAAAAGGCTCACACTTAGTTAGACTGATCGAACCCCCGAAAAGGTTGCATCGTGGCATAGAATTTTTTCTATGGACATCCACATCGTCAATCATCCGCTCGCTGCATCCCGACTCACGATCATGCGTGACGCCCGAAGCGACAACGCAGTTTTCCGCGCTGCGCTGGCAGATCTCGGCGCCATGCTCATTTACGAAGCATCCCGCGACCTGGAAGTCGAACACTTCGACTGCACCACCCCCGTCGCCGTTGCCCAAGGCACCCGCCTCCTAGACCCACCGATCATTGTCCCCGTGATTCGCGCCGGGCTCGGCATGATTGACCCCGCACTGTCCATGATCCCCGACGCCCAGGTGGGATTCATTGGCCTCGCACGCGACGAAGAGACCCACGAACCAGTGCCATACCTCGAAGCACTTCCAGAAGACCTCTCTGGGCGCACCGTGTTCGTCGTCGATCCAATGCTCGCTACGGGCGGATCCCTCATCTACGCCATCAGGTTGCTCGCTGAACGAGGGGCCACCGACATCACCGCAGTGTGCATGGTCTCCGCCCAAGACGGTGTCGACGCACTCGCGAACTCCGGGCTACCCGTCCGGCTCGTCACCGCCACCATTGACCCATCCCTGAACGAGCAGGCCTACATTGTGCCCGGTCTCGGCGATGCCGGTGACCGCCTCTACGGGCCACGAAATATCCACCTGTAGTCAGTGCAAGTCGGTTGAGCAGCCCGGTGCTGCCTCATCTGAGGCTGCCAACCCGGCAACCTCAGATCTGGGCCGGCTACAACCGAGCAACGAGTTCTTCAATGTCAGCCGTCAACCGCTCCAGCAGCTCCTCGGCATCGGACGCCTCCCACGGCCGGTGGACTTCCAAATAGAACTTCGTCTTGTTTTCGGTGCCCGACGTGCGGGCGAGCGCGCGTACACCCGCGCCGGAGAACAGTACCCCCTCTGAGCAGACCAGCGGTTGTGCCTCGACGGGGATCCCCGCCAGGGTGCTTGGCGTATGGCTGCGGAGTGAAAGCAACAGGCCGTGCGGGTCAGAGGAACGGACGGCGATCTGGGCGCCGAGGAATTTACCGTAGCGCTTGTGGAGTGAGTTCAGTTCGTCGGCAAGCGTGAGGCCTTGGGCTTTGAGCTCTGCTGCCCAGTCGCAGGCGAAGAGGGCAGTGGAGATGCCATCTTTGTCTCCCACGAGGTGCGGCGCTGGGGCGGTGCCGATGGCTTCTTCGTAGGCAAACGCGAGTGTGCCAGGGCAGTGGTCGGCGCCTCGGATCAGATGTTTGAATCCGGTGCAGGTGTCCTGGTAATCCCAGCCACGGTCGGCGGCGATATGGGATAGGAGCCGGGAGCTGACTTCGGAAGCTGCGACCACGGGGTGCTCAGTTGCGTCAATGTGGGGAGCGAGCCGGATGGCGAGGAGCGGACCGAGGTCGTCGCCCCGCAACATGGCGTGCGTGCCATCGGATTTCCGGTATCCGATGGCGCACCGGTCCGCATCGGGATCAAGTGCGATGAGGAGGTCGGCATCCACCGCTGCTGCTGTTTCCAACAACAGGTCGGTGGCGCCGGGCTCCTCGGGGTTGGGGAAATTGACGGTGGGGAAGATAGGGTCGGGATAGTGCTGGGCCGAGACGGGGAAGATTCGGGCAAATCCTGCAGCTTGTAGCGCTTGGGTGAGGGCGCGACCGCCCACTCCGTGCATCGCTGTGTAAGCGACTTTCAGCGCGGCGCGTTCGTTATTGACCCGCAGCAGATCAGCCTGCGGGGGCGCGATGAGGTCCACCACGTCGTCGATGTAACGGCGCAGTTGGTCGGTGGTGGGGCGAACCATCACACGGGGAATATCCAGCGGGTTGCCAACGGCCCGGATGGCGTCCTCGATGGCGCGCTCTGCAGTTTCATCGATCTGGCGGCCGTCGGAGAGATACACCTTGTAGCCGTTGTAGCCCGCCGGGTTGTGTGACGCCGTGATCTGCACACCGGCGTCGAGGCAGCGCGCCCGAATGAGGTAGGGCACCAATTGCGTGGGGGCGGGGGTGGGAAGGAGGGTAACGTCGAATCCCGCCCCAGCAAACACTTCTGCGGCTGCGGAGGCAAAGTTTGGGGAACCGTAGCGCGCGTCGTATCCCACGACTACCTGCAAGGGGCCCTCTTGGTTGAAAAGTCCCAGGTGCGGTGCATGAGGGTGTGCTTTGCGCTCTTGGCCGATGGATTGTTGAAGCCACGCTGCCAGTCCTGCGGTGATCCGCATGATCTGGGTGACGTTCATCTGGTCGGGCGCCGGGCCGATAGGGGCGCGCATACCAGCGGTGCCGAAGGAAAGCTCACGAGGCTGGGACATATCACCAACTTAGTCGCTTTGACTAGACTTCGGGGAAGGAGGAAGCACATTCATGACCATTCGCACCCACATCGACTCGTGGTTGGCAGAGAACTCGGGGCAAATGCATGCCTGGCGAGAGCATTTTCACCGTAATCCGGAGCTTTCGCACATGGAATATGACACCACAGCGTACATTGCGGAGGTGTTGCGAGAGCACGGGCTCGAGCCTCAGCTGTTTCCTGGGACGGGACTGATGGTGGATTTGGGGCCCACGGACGGTCCGCGAATTGCGTTTCGGGGAGATATTGACGCGCTGCCCATCGAGGAGCACACTGGATTGGCCTACGCGTCGGCCCACCCGGGGGTCATGCACGCCTGCGGGCACGACGTTCACACCGCCATTGCCTTATCGACGGCCATTGCCCTATCGACATACCCCTTAACAACAGGCGTGCGGGTGATTTTCCAGCCCGCCGAAGAAGTCATGGATGGGGGCGCCCAGGAAGTGATCGCCTGGGGCGGCATTGAAGGGGTGGACCAGATCTTCGCCCTGCACGCGGAACCAAAGTTGCGTGTCGGTCTGATCGGGGCGCGCACCGGGGCTATCACCTCAGCAGGAGACATTGTGGAGGTCCGGGTGACTGGGTCCGGCGGGCACTCTTCTCGGCCACACATGACGTCCGACGTGGTGTATGCGCTGTCGCTGCTGGTGACGCAGCTGCCGGGGTTGCTGTCGCGTCGGGTGGATCCTCGCACGGGGACCGTAATGGTGTTCGGCACTATTAACGCCGGTTATGCCGCCAACGCCATCCCCGAGACAGGGGCGGTGTCGGGGACGATCCGTACCGCTGACATTGGGGTGTGGCGGAAAATTGAACCCCTCATCCGAGAATTGATCGCGCAGATCCTGGCACCAACTGGGTGTGACTTCGAGATCCGATACATTCGAGGCGTTCCTCCTGTAGTCAATGACGATGTGTCCACCGCGATGCTGGTGGAGGCAGCCCGGACTATCGACCCGATGAGCGTAGTTGAGGCTCCGCAGTCCTCCGGCGGAGAAGACTTCTCATGGTATCTGGAACATATTCCTGGCGCGATGGCACGTCTGGGCTGCTGGAACGGCGTAGGAGAAAAACATGACCTGCATCGCGGTGACCTGGTGGTGGACCCCAGGTGCATCGAGGTAGGTGTGCGCTTGTTCGGAGCTATTGCGCAGAAATTTGCATATGAAGCGAATAATCCGGATGGTGGGCTAAGCTAAGCCCTGAACTTAAAACATGAGTGTTGGAGGAAGATTCAGTGACCAATCGAATCGTCATTATTGGTGGTGGCCCTGCCGGCTATGAGGCAGCTCTTGCGGGAGCAAAATACGGGGCCTCTGTCACCTTGGTGGAAGACCAGGGGCTGGGCGGTTCAGCGGTCATTGTTGACTGTGTCCCATCGAAGTCCTTCATCGCAGCTACCGGCATCTTCACCGAAATCGATGGCGCTCGCGAACTGATGCACATCGATGAGATTAACCAGCGCGTGAAGGACTTGGCGCAGGCACAGTCCGCGGACATCCTGGCTCAGATGAGTCGCGCCGGGGTCCGGGTGATCAATGGTCGCGCGCGTTTCGACGACCATTCTGACAAGCAGGTCACCCACTACATCCACGTCGACCTTAACGATGGTGGCACTGAGCTGCTGGAAACTGACCTCGTTTTGATCGCGACCGGTGCGTCGCCACGCGTGCTCAAGGGCGCAGAACCAGACGGTAACCGTATTCTCAACTGGCGCCAGGTCTATGACCTCAAGGAGCTTCCCGAGCACCTCATCGTGGTCGGTTCCGGTGTGACCGGTGCGGAATTCGTCTCCGCCTACGCGCAGTTGGGTGTGAAGGTCACCATGGTTGCTTCCCGTGACCGCATCCTCCCGCATGACGACGCCGATGCTGCCGACGTCCTCGAGACGGTGCTGGCGGAAAAGGGCGTCAACCTGGAAAAGCATGCCCGTGTGGAGAAAGTGGAGTATGTTTCCGACGACACGGTAGTGGTGCGCACTTCCGATGGCCGTGAGATCGAAGGGTCTCACGTGTTGATGACCGTTGGCTCTGTCCCTAACACCGCTGACCTCGGCCTGGAGACCGTCGGTGTGGAGCTGGCTCCATCCGGTCACATCAAGGTTGACCGTGTCTCCCGCACCTCCGTCGCTGGTATTTACGCAGCTGGCGACTGCACCGACCTGTTCCCACTGGCATCTGTTGCAGCTATGCAGGGCCGCATCGCCATGTACCACGCGCTGGGCGAAGGTGTGTCCCCCATCCGCCTCAAGACCGTTGCTACTGCAGTGTTTACCCGCCCTGAGATTGCCGCGGTTGGCGTGACGCAGCAGGAAGTAGAGTCTGGTGCTGTCCGTGCCCGCAGCATTTTGCTGCCACTGGCCACCAACGCGCGCTCAAAGATGCGCGGCATCCGCCACGGCTTTGTCAAGCTGTTTTGTCGTACCGCGTCTGGCCAGGTTATCGGCGGTGTCGTGGTGGCTCCCACTGCATCTGAGTTGATTCTGCCGATCGCCGTCGCCGTGAACAACCGTCTGACGGTAGCTGATCTGGCTGGTACCTTTGCGGTCTACCCATCCTTGTCCGGGTCGATCACCGAAGCTGCCCGTCAGCTGGTGACACACGACGACCTGGACTAGCTAGCCGACTAGGCGCCATTGCGTCCCTTCCTTGGCGAATGTCAGGGGAGTGGACGCATCGCGCTTTGTTAAGGGGTCTGGGAAATCATCGGTGCACAGATCGATCTCTTCACGGGAATAGCGCTGCGTGATGACGCCGCTGTCTGAAGTGATCACGATGAAGGCATTGAGAACCTCGTCGTAGCCTTCGTCGGGCAGGTCTACTGTGCCACCTGCAGCTTGAGTCACCGTGATGGCCGGAACGTTGGGGCAGGCGATGAGCAACTGTTGTGCGTCCTCGGCGACGAGCTCACTGGCAGGAAGTGTGATGGTGGGGCCTGGTTCCGGTTTGAGGCGTGCGAGAGCGTCGTGTGGCTGACCCGAGCTACATGCGCTCAGGGTGAGGGCTGCGATCACGACGATTGCCCGGTTACATTTTGTCACCTTTCACACCCTAGTCTGCGAATCTTGTAAACGAGATTGTAAGCATGCAAGTGGTCTGGGTTACGATGGTCACACAGTGATCACTGTCACGCCAAAAATCCTGAAAGGTTAATGCATGACACCCCAGCGTTCAAGCGCCAGCTTCAATAAAGTTTTGGTGGCTAACCGCGGCGAAATTGCCGTGCGCGCGTTCCGTGCCGCCTATGAGATTGGCGCGGAAACCGTCGCCATCTTTCCCGTTGAAGACCGAAACTCTTTCCACCGCGCCTTCGCTTCCGAAGCGATCCGGGTCGGCACGGAAGGCTCTCCGGTCAAGGCATATCTCAATATCGATGAGATCCTGCGGGCTGCCAAAGAATCGGGTGCCGATGCCGTCTACCCCGGCTATGGGTTCCTGTCTGAGAACGCCCAGCTTGCTCGCGAGTGTGCAGAAAACGGCATTACCTTCATCGGCCCGACCCCAGAGGTGCTTGACCTAACCGGCGATAAATCCGCGGCTGTCACCGCTGCGCGCGAAGCTGGCTTGCCGACGCTCGATGAGTCCACTCCTTCTGCCGACGTTGATGAGTTGGTTCGTCAGGCTGAGGGCCAAACGTACCCGCTCTTTGTGAAGGCTGTTGCAGGTGGCGGTGGCCGCGGTATGCGCTTCATTCCATCGGCTGAGAAGCTGCCAGAGCTCGCTGCTGAGGCCTCCCGCGAGGCCGAGTCTGCCTTCGGTGATCCGCGCGTGTACATTGAGCGTGCTGTCATTAACCCGCAGCACATTGAGGTGCAGATCCTGGCCGATAAGTACGGCAATGTCATCCACCTGTTTGAGCGTGACTGTTCCCTGCAGCGTCGCCACCAGAAGGTTGTCGAGATCGCTCCTGCGCAGCATCTGGACCCTGAGCTGCGGGATCGCATTTGTGAAGACGCGGTGAAGTTCTGTAAGCACATCGGCTACCGAGGTGCGGGCACCGTGGAGTTCCTGGTGGACGAACAGGGAAACCACGTGTTCATCGAAATGAACCCGCGTATCCAGGTTGAGCACACCGTGACTGAGGAAGTCACGCAGGTAGACCTGGTGAAGTCTCAAATGCAGATTGCTGCTGGCGCTTCGCTGCCGGATCTCGGCCTTACCCAGGACGCGATCGAAACCCACGGGGCTGCACTGCAGTGCCGTATTACCACTGAAGACCCAGGTAACGGATTCCGCCCAGATACCGGAACGATCACCGCATACCGTAGCCCAGGCGGCGCTGGCGTGCGTCTGGACGGCGCTGCGATGCTCGGTGGCGAGATCACCGCACACTTTGACTCCATGCTGGTGAAGATGACCTGCCGTGGCGCGACTTTTGCCACCGCCGTGGCTCGCGCGCAGCGCGCCCTCAACGAGTTCCACATCTCGGGCGTCGCCACCAACATCGGATTCCTCCGCGCCCTGCTGCGCGAACCGGACTTCACGGAAAAGCGCGTTGCCACCTCCTTCATCCAAGACCACCCATGGCTGCTGTCAGCACCCCCTGCTGACGACGAGGCCGGCCGAATCTTGGACTACCTGGCCGATGTGACGGTGAACCGTCCGAACGGTGAACCACGTGTGACGGTACGGGCCGTCGATAAGCTGCCTGCACTGCCTGCCTCGATGCCAACCGGCACCCGCGATGAGCTGCTTAAACTTGGGCCCCGCGCCTTCGCCGAGCAGATCCGCGCCAAGGAAGGCCTGGCCGTTACTGACACCACTTTCCGTGACGCGCACCAATCGCTGCTGGCTACTCGTGTCCGCACCAAGGCGCTTGTCGACGCCGCAGGTGCCGTCGCACGACTGACCCCTAACCTCTTCTCCGTTGAAGCCTGGGGCGGCGCCACCTACGACGTTGCCATGCGTTTCCTGCACGAAGACCCTTGGGAGCGCCTTGACCTGCTGCGTCGAGCAATGCCGAACGTGCCAATCCAGATGCTGCTGCGTGGCCGCAACACCGTCGGATACACGGCCTACCCAGATGCAGTAGCTACCGCCTTCGTTGACGAAGCCACCGCCTCGGGCGTGGACATCTTCCGCATCTTCGACGCCCTCAACGACGTCTCCCAGATGCGCCCAGCAATCGACGCCGTACTGGCCACCGATACTGCCGTGGCGGAAGTGGCGATGGCATACTCCGGAAACCTGCTGGATCCGCACGAGAAGATCTACACGCTGGACTACTACCTGCGCCTAGCCGAAGAGATCGTTGCGACCGGGGCCCACGTCCTGGCCATCAAGGATATGGCCGGCCTGCTGCGCCCGGCCGCAGCTGCGAAGCTGGTGCGCGCGCTCCGCGAACGCTTCGATCTGCCAGTCCACGTCCACACGCACGACACCGCCGGTGGCCAGCTAGCCACCTACCTGGCAGCCGCTGAAGCCGGGGCAGACATCGTGGATGTGGCGTCTGCACCACTGTCCGGCACCACCTCGCAGCCATCCATGTCCGCGCTTGTTGCAGCGTTCGCCCACACTGAACGCGACACCGGGCTGTCCCTCAAGGCTGTCTGCGACCTGGAACCATACTGGGAAGCAGTGCGTCAGATTTACGCACCGTTCGAATCCGGAACCCCTGGCCCGACTGGCCGCGTCTACCGCCACGAAATCCCCGGCGGACAGCTGTCCAACCTCCGTGCACAGGCAGTGGCGCTGGGTCTGGCGGACCGCTTTGAACTCATCGAGGATGCCTACGCGGGTGTGAACGAGATCCTGGGCCGCCCGACCAAGGTGACGCCGTCGTCAAAGGTGGTTGGCGACCTCGCCCTGCACCTGGTGGGCATGGGGGTATCCCCAGAGGAATTCGCGCGCGACCCACAGCGATTCGACATCCCTGACTCCGTCATCGGATTCCTCCGCGGTGACCTGGGGACCCCTCCAGGCGGCTGGCCGCTGCTGCGGGAACGCGCTCTGGAAGGACGCGCCCCAGCAGCAGGTGCGGTAGAAATCCCTGCCGAAGAAGCTAAGCTGCTGGATTCCCCTGGCAAGGAACGCCGCGGCGCGCTCGACCGGCTGCTCTTCCCCAAGCCAGCGGCTGAGTTCGCAGAACACCGCCGCTTGTTCGGGGATACCTCCATTCTGGAAGACCAGGAGTTCATTTACGGCCTGGTGCCAGGTCAGGAAACCACCATTCACCTTGCCAACAAGAAGGTGCTGCTCGTTCGCCTGGACGCAATCTCCGAGCCAGACGAGAAGGGCATGCGCAAGGTCATGCTCACCGTCAACGGCCAGGTGCGCCCAATGGAAGTGCGCGACCGCAATGTCGAGTCCGTGGTAGCAGCAGCAGAGAAGGCAGACCCAACCGTGGCAGGGCATGTTGCTGCACCGTTTGCTGGCGCCGTCACCGTCACCGCTAAGGTTGGTGACAAGGTCTCCGCCGGCGACCCAGTTGCGGTGATCGAGGCAATGAAGATGGAAGCGACCATCACCGCGCCTATCGACGGCGTCGTCGAGCGCCTCGTGCTGCAGCAGCCAACTAAGGTGGAAGGTGGCGACTTGCTGCTGGTCATCCAGTAACTCATTCGCCGCCATCCGGCGGGCCTACTTCGTGGCGTAGGGCACCTCTTGTGACCTGTTTTCGTTGATATCAAGAGCAAAGCCCGTCGCGGGGAAGGCCCGCTGTTTGCAATCGCTGCGCTCGCATACGCGACAGCCAGCGCCGATCCGCGTTGCCGAGTCGTCAGACAGATTCAGCCCATCGGAGTACACCAGGCGGTGGGCTTGCGAAATGTCGCACCCCAGGCCGATCGCGAAAGTGATGTTGGGGTCATGGAAACCGCCGTGGGGGCGCTCCACCGTGCGCGCGATCCACAAGTAAGTCCGGCCATCAGGCATTTGAGACACCTGACGGATGATCCGATTCGGCGTTTCAAACGCCCTATTCACAATCCACAACGGGCAGCTTCCGCCGCTGCGGGAAAAGTGGAATGACGACGCCGACTGTCGCTTGGAGATATTGCCGGCACGGTCCGTACGAACGAAAAACAGTGGCACGCCTTCCGCCCCCGGTCGCTGCAAGGTGGACAGCCGGTGGCACGTCATCTCAAAACCAGTGCCAAAGCGCTGGGACAGCACATCCAGGTCATAACGGCATTCCTCCGCAGCCTGCAGAATCTGCCCGTAGGGCATCACCACAGCCGCCGCGAAATACTGCGCCAACCCAATTCGACCCAGTGACTTCGCTTCCGGCGACGGCAGTCGCTCCGACTCGGTGAGCTCATCAAGCTGCTCAGGGAGGCAGATGAACGCCCATTGCATAGCTAGTTCAAAACACTGTTGCGCATCGGTGAGGTCAGCACCCAAGGACACAGTGCGCGATTCTGGATCGAACACGCGGCGGGACTGCTGCTCCTGATTACGGAAGATCACCCGCACATGTGCAGTGGTGTCCAGCAATTCCGCCAGGCGCATCGTTCGAAACTGTGGGCCACCCAACCGATCGGCCAGTTGCTCCGCGAGAGTGTCCAGCTCTGGGATGTGATTGCGATGCCAGTAAAAGAAGTCGCGAACATGATCGAACACATGGCGGGTCGGGTTGACCTCGGCTAGCACAGGATTGTTTCCCTGGGCCGTCGCTGCGGACAGCAATGTGAGGGCTTCCGCGATGCGGGGAAACCGGTCCGTAAATTCCTGGATTTCCTCCTGGTCGCAGGGGAAACCAGCTTGACTCATCGCGTCCCGGACAGAGGACATCAACCGGGCATTGGTGTCAGGGAGAAAATAGTCAGGGGATACCCCCAAACAGGTACTCAATGCGAGCAGCGCGCTCGTGGTGAGAGGACGCTGATCGTTTTCCAGTTGATTGATGTAACTGTGAGAGAGCTTCACCTCCTTCGCCAACGTGGCTTGGGTGATTCCCAACTTGCGACGCAGCGAGCGAATCTTTGCCCCCGCGTAGATCTTCTCCATTCTCCTCTTCCTTTCATTTTGTGGCCATGAGCTGCCAGGTACGCCAACTTTGCGGTTTGGGTGCGAAAACGGCGTAGTTATTCACACCTGCAACAAGGGGATCAACGTGCATGACCCCGGTTAGTTTGTGAGTTGTACCACATAGAAGCTGTGAGAGGCATTCGAGTGGACTCTAGCACTGACCGCACTGCTGTTGTAAGGAGAACATCGAAAAATGGAAAAACACATTGTGCGCACGCATGCTTCCGCGGAGGATTTTCCCCGCGAGGAGCATCTTGCCTCCCGGATCGCTCGAGTAGCCGTGGATCCGGTTCCAGTCACCGATGACGTTGCAGAGATGATCATCAACCGCATTATCGACAATGCGGCGGTGTCTGCGGCAGCCGTGCTGCGTAAGCCAGTGACTGTGGCGCGCCAGCAGGCGCAGGCACATCCCGTGAGTGAAGCTGGCGCCAAAGTTTTCGGCATCGACGGCACCTACAGTGCAGAGTGGGCAGCTCTGGCCAACGGGGTAGCAGTCCGAGAACTGGACTTCCATGACACCTTCCTGGCCGCTGACTACTCCCACCCCGGCGACAACATCCCGCCGATCGTAGCCGTAGCCCAGCACCGTGGCTGCACCGGTGCGCAGCTCATCCGGGCACTTGCCACCGCGTATGAGATCCAGGTGGAGCTGGTACGGGGCATCTGCCTGCACGAGCACAAGATCGACCACGTCGCTCACCTCGGCCCATCCGTCGCAGCTGGCCTTGGCACGTTGCTCGAGTTGGACGAGGACACCATCTACCAGGCCATTGGTCAGGCGCTGCACACCACCACGGCCACCCGTCAGTCCCGCAAGGGTGAGATTTCCTCATGGAAGGCATTTGCACCGGCATTCGCTGGGAAGATGGCCATCGAAGCTGTCGACCGCGCCATGCGTGGGGAAGGTGCACCGTCACCGATCTGGGAGGGCGAAGACGGCGTCATCGCCTGGTTGCTTTCCGGTCCGGAAGCCCGCTACGAGGTTCAGCTCCCCGCACCGGGCGAAGCTAAGCGTGCCATCTTGGACACCTTCACCAAGCAGCACTCCGCTGAGTACCAGTCCCAGGCCCCGATTGATTTGGCCATCAAGATGCGCGAGAAGATCAGCAACTTTGCGGACGTGGAAAAGATCGTGCTGCACACGAGCCACCACACCCACTACGTCATCGGTACCGGATCGCAGGACCCTCAGAAATTCGACCCTGACGCATCCCGCGAAACCCTCGACCACTCCATCATGTACATCTTCGCGGTAGCCCTGGAAGACGGGGAGTGGCACCACCAGCGTTCCTATGCCCCGGAACGCGCTCACCGGCCAGAAACCATCGAACTGTGGCACAAGATTTCCACGGTGGAGGACCCGGAATGGACCCGTCGCTACCACTCCACCGATCCCGCGGAAAAGGCCTTTGGTGCTCGCGCGGAAATCACCATGAAGGACGGTACCGTGATTGTGGATGAGCTCGCGATTGCCGACGCCCACCCCCTGGGGGCCCGCCCATTCGGCCGCGAGCAGTACGTGGAAAAGTTCCGCACGCTGGCAGAGGGGATCGTGTCGCCGGAGGAACAGGACCGCTTCCTTAACGCAGTACAGAACCTGGCCTCTCTCCAGGACCTCAGCGAACTGAACATCCAGCTTTCCGACGACGTCCTCGCACAGGCTGCCGAGACCCGGGCGGGGCTGCTATGAGCCGAGATCTCTTTTCCTCCGCATTGACAGCAACGGAGCGTCGTCAAGCCTTCCGTGCCGGCCTTAGCTCCGGCACCATCCAACGCCTACCTGGCGCGTTCTCCCCGCAGGTCGCTCGCCTCATCGAGGAGATCGGCTTCGAAGGGGTCTATGTCTCCGGCGCGGTGGTCGCCGCCGACCTGGCTCTGCCGGACATTGGCCTGACGACGCTCACGGAAGTCGCCACCCGTGCTCGCCAGATCACCCGCGCCACCAACCGGCCGGTGCTTGTCGACGCCGATACCGGTTTCGGCGAGCCAATGAGCGCAGCCCGCACCATCTCTGAGTTAGAAGACGCTGGTCTGGCGGGGTGCCACCTGGAAGACCAAGTCAACCCTAAACGGTGCGGACACCTGGACGGTAAAGAAGTAGTGCCGGTTGAAGAGATGGTCCGGCGCCTGGGAGCGGCGGTCTCAGCTCGCCGCGACCCAGAGTTTGTTATCTGCGCGCGTACCGACGCCGCCGGCGTCGAAGGGATTGACGCAGCGATCGAGCGCGCCAAAGCCTACGTGGACGCGGGCGCCGACATGATCTTCACGGAAGCGCTCTACACCCCGGCCGACTTCGAAAAGTTCCGGGCGGCCATCGATATCCCTCTGCTGGCGAACATGACCGAATTCGGCAAAACCGAACTCATCACCGCGCAACAGCTACAAGACATCGGCTACAACGCCGTGATCTACCCCGTGACCACCTTGCGCATCGCGATGGGAGCCGTGGAACGCGGACTGCGCCATATCGCGACGGCCGGAACCCAAACAGATCTTTTGGACGACATGCAGCACCGCTCTCGCCTCTACGAGCTGCTTCGCTACTCCGAATACAACGTATTCGACCAAAAACTATTCACCTACCAGCCCTAACTTAGGAGACCAAACCATGACTGAAATTCGCAAAGGACTCGCCGGAGTTGTCGTCGACACCACCAAAGTTTCTAAGGTTGTCCCGGAGACCAACTCCTTGACCTACCGTGGCTACCCAGTGCAGGAACTCGCCCGCTACTGCAGCTTTGAGGAGGTCGCCTACCTGCTGTGGAACGGGGAACTGCCCACCCCGGACGAGCTCACCCGGTTCTGTGTTCGGGAACGCGCGCTGCGCCGCATCGACCGTGGCCTGATTGATATGGTGCAGGCCATGCCGCTGTCCTGCCACCCCATGGACGTGCTGCGTAGCGCGATCAGCTACATCGGTTCGCAGGACCCGGAGGCCTACACCAAGGACTCCGACCACATCCGCCGCTCCTCCCTGGAACTGATGGCGAAAATCCCGACCATCATCGCCTTGGACATCCGTCGCCGGCGCGGGGAAGACTTCATCGAGCCGAGCGTGAAGAAGGGCTTCGCGCACAACTTCCTGGACATGGTCTTTGGTGAAGATGCCTTCGACCGCGCTGACATCGAAGCGTTTGATAAGTCTCTCATCCTTTACGCCGAGCACTCCTTCAACGCTTCCACCTTCACTGCACGAGTGGTCACCTCCACGATGTCTGACACTTACTCGGCAGTTACCGCAGCCATTGGCGCGCTCAAAGGCCCACTCCACGGCGGTGCCAACGAAGCAGTCATGCACGCCATGCTCGAAATCGACGACCCCGAGAAGGCGCGCGAATGGGTTAACAACAAGCTCGACAACAAGGAACTGATCATGGGGTTCGGGCACCGCGTCTACAAGAACGGTGACTCTCGCGTGCCCACCATGGAAGCAGCATTCCGGGAACTCGCAGCCGCCCACAACGGCGAGAAGTGGGTGAAGATGTACGACGAAATGGCAGCAGCCATGGATGAACGCACCGGAATCAAACCAAACCTTGACTTCCCATCCGGCCCTGCGTACCACATCCTCGGCTTTGAGGTGGAGTTCTTCACCCCGATCTTTGTCATGGCCCGCATCACCGGCTGGACCGCTCACATCATTGAGCAAAACGAGTCCAACTCGCTGATCCGCCCGCTCAGCGCCTATGACGGCGAAGAGCAGCGCAAAGTTCCTGCGCAAGCAGTTTAAGGTTTTTAGGGCGGAGCTGTTTGGGGCCCTGCAGCCTGGGGCTGGCGCACGCCCCCGACATTACGCCCCCGAGGTTGCCCCAAAACTGCTCTCATGAGCCCGAACTTCGGGAGGGTAATGTCGGGCCCAACGCTCAAAACAGCCCAACCCCCATCAACCAACCTAGTTTTCGAAGCTTTTGCGGACGGCGCGCTGCCAGCCGTCGAAAAGCGCGGGGTCAGCGGGGCGTGGCTGGTAGGTGACGTCTTCTTGCCACAGCGTGCGGATGTCGGAGAGCGACTTGTAGACGCCACCGCGAGTCCGGCAGCATACGCGGCGCCGAGCGCCGTCGTTTCGGTCACTGCAGGGACCGTGACGGGTACCCCGAGCTGGTCGGCCTGGAACTGCATGAGCAGCTGGTTGCCTACCATTCCGCCGTCGGCTTTGAGCGCTGCTACTGGTAGACCGGTGTCTTGGTTCATCGCTTCGACAACCTCGCGCGTTTGATAGGCCACCGCTTCCAGGGCGGCTCGCGCGAAGTGGGCTTTGGTGTGAAACCGCGTGAGCCCCGTGATGATGCCGCGGGCGTTGGGCCGCCAGTGCGGGGCGAGGAGCCCGGAGAAGGCGGGTACGATGTAGCAGCCGCCGTTGTCGGGCACCGACGCTGCTAGCTTTTCGACGTCCGCTGCCTTAGCAATCAGGCCCAAGTTATCGCGCAGCCACTGAATGAGTGATCCGGTGACGGCTATGGAGCCTTCGAGAGCGAAGACCGTGGGTTCCTTGCCCAGTTTGTAACAGACGGTGGAGATGAGCCCGTGCTCTGAGCTGCGGATGGTGGTGCCGGTGTTCATGAGCAGGAAGTTGCCGGTTCCGTAGGTGTTCTTCACTTCACCTGGTTCAAGGCAAGCCTGGCCAAAGGTAGCCGCCTGCTGATCACCCAACACACCGGCGATGGGGACACCATCGAGGTTGCCGACTTTGCGAATCTTCCCATTCACTTCCGAATTAGACACAATCTTCGGCAGTATGGCAGTCGGGATACCAAGGACCTCGCAAAGCTCATGGTCCCATTGCCCGGTGGCTAGGTCCATGAGCATGGTGCGGGACGCGTTGGTCACGTCGCTGACGTGGGTTCCTTTGGTCAGGTTCCAGATCAGCCAAGATTCAATGGTGCCGAAGAGCAAATCCCCGGCCTCTGCGCGTTCGCGTGTCCCGGGCACGTTGTCCAGGATCCACCGGATCTTCGGGCCGGAAAAATACGTGGATACCGGGAGCCCAGTTCGTTCAAACTGCTCCGGTTCTAGTTCGCCACAGATCTCCGCAGTCCGGGTATCTTGCCACACGATCGCGTTGTACACCGGCTTACCCGTGTGTTTATCCCACACCACCGTGGTTTCCCGCTGATTAGTGATCCCCACCGCAGCGATGTCGTCGTTGGTGTACTCGCTGCGCGCCAGCACGTCCGCCATCACGCGACGAGTGTTTGCCCAAATCTCCATCGGATCGTGCTCCACCCAGCCGGGGCGTGGAAAAATCTGCTTGTGCTCCAGCTGGGAGGTAGCGAGGGCGTGGCCGTGGTCGTCGAAAAGCATGCAGCGTGTCGACGTCGTGCCTTGGTCAATCGCGGCGACGATCGTGCGCTTGTGGGGGAGACGTGGTGCCATGTGGCTAGTTTACGGGCGCAGGTAACCGTCGATCCAGCGTTGAATTGCAGCCCGCCCCTCAGCGACGCCGTCCCTCGCCTTCTTCGGCTCCAACATCGGATCATTCGGCAGATCACGCTCCGGATCGCCCACCGGCACAACTTCCAGTTCCTTCATGTCATAGCGCGCGATAGCGACGGCGTTGACGTTGGTCTGCTCGCAAATTGCCCAGGAATAGGCCGTGTCATTCAGCCACTCTTCGCGCGCAGCGCTTATCGACGCCACAGAGCTGCCTTCCGCTTGCGGCAGCGCGATCTCGTCGTCATTTCTCAGCGGGCGGGCGTAAAAACGGCCGCCATTGACATCCATAGGTTCCATTCTTTGTCCGATCTAGAGAGGTGCCGTGTCGGATTTGGTAATGCAAAGTGACGGTTTTGTGTGTTTTCGTATCGTTTGCATTACCAAATCCGACCAGGGGGTATCTAAAAACCCGCACCCCCGAGAGTACAGGGATGCGGGTCTGTAGATGATGGGGCCGGATTTGGTAATGCAGAGTGACTTTTTACTAGCTGTTTAGTCGTTTTGCTTTACCAAATCCGGCAAGGGTTGTTACTTGATCTCCATCAGGACGGCACCCTTGGTGACGCCCTCGCCTGCGACTGCTGCCAGGCCGGTGACAACGCCGGACTTGTGGGCCTTCACTGGGTTTTCCATCTTCATGGCTTCGAGGACGATCACGGTGTCGCCTTCGGCAACTTCCTGGCCTTCTTCCACGTTGACCTTGATGACGGTGCCCTGCATTGGAGCGGCAACGGCGTCGCCGGAGATGGCAGCCTTGGCGCCACCTGCGCGACGCTTCTTGGCCTTCTTCTTTGCACCGCCTGCTGCGCCACCGCCGATTGCGAGGTCACCTGGGAGGGCGATCTCTACGCGACGACCGTCGATCTCAACGATGACCTTCTGAGCTGGGGTTGCTTCTTCAGCTTCCTCGGCGTCGGCTGGGTCAACGTAGGCAGGGATTGGGTTGTCCCATGCTTCTTCGATCCACTTGGTGTAGACGTCGAACTTCTCGCCGTCGCCCACGAAAGCAGGGTTTTCGACGATGTGGCGGTGGAATGGGAGAACGGTTGGCATGCCTTCGACGACGTACTCGTCCAGTGCGCGAGCAGCGCGCTGCAGAGCCTCGTCACGGGTCTCACCGAAGACGATCAGCTTAGCGAGCATGGAGTCGAACTGGCCACCGATGACGGAGCCCTCGACGATGCCGGAGTCCATGCGGACACCTGGTCCGGAAGGCTCAACATACTTGGTGATCTTGCCTGGGGCAGGCATGAAGTTGTTGCCAGCGTCTTCGCCGTTGATACGGAACTCGAAAGCGTGGCCGCGTGGGGTTGGGTCTTCCTTGATGTGGAGTTCCTTGCCCTCGGCGATGCGGAACTGCTCGCGGACCAGGTCGAGGCCGGTGGTGACCTCGGTGACTGGGTGCTCCACCTGCAGACGGGTGTTGACCTCGAGGAAGGAGATCAGTCCGTCGGAACCTACCAGGTACTCGACGGTACCTGCGCCGTAGTAGCCAGCTTCCTTACAGATAGCCTTGGCGGACTCGTGCAGGCGGGTGCGCTGCTCGTCGGTGAGGAATGGAGCTGGTGCTTCTTCAACGAGCTTCTGGAAGCGGCGCTGCAGGGAGCAGTCACGGGTACCAGCGACAACAACGTTGCCGTGCTGGTCAGCGATAACCTGGCACTCCACGTGACGTGCCTTGTCCAGGTAGCGCTCCACGAAGCATTCGCCACGGCCGAAGGCAGCAACTGCCTCACGGGTAGCGGACTCGTAGAGGTCAGCGACCTCTTCCATCTTGTAAGCAACCTTCATGCCGCGGCCACCGCCACCGAAAGCTGCCTTAATAGCGATTGGCAGGCCGTGTTCCTCAGCGAAGGCAACAACCTCGGCAGCGTCCTTGACTGGCTCCTTGGTGCCAGGTGCCATTGGTGCGTTAGCCTTCAGGGCGATGTGGCGAGCGGTGACCTTGTCGCCCAGGTCGCGGATGGACTGTGGGGATGGGCCGATCCAGGTCAGGCCGGCGTTGATGACTGCTTCTGCGAAGTCGCCGTTTTCAGAGAGGAAGCCGTAGCCAGGGTGGATGGCATCTGCGCCGGACTTCTTGGCAGCGTCGAGAATCTTGTCGAAGACGAGGTAGGACTCGGCGGAGTTCTGGCCGCCCAGTGCGAAAGCCTCATCGGCCATCGATACGAAAGGTGCATCCGCATCTGGCTCTGCGTAAACAGCGACGCTCTTGATACCTGCATCGCGTGCTGCACGGATAACGCGGATGGCAATCTCACCACGGTTCGCGATCAGAACCTTGGTGATCTTCTTGGTCTCGACGGTCACGTCTAACCCCTCCTGGAGAAAATTTTTTGCATTGAACTATTCACGCATGACATTAGTTTGTGCCTCACCCCACAGTGGGTTGGGGGTGCTGCGCGTGACACTTATTGTTACACAACATGTCACAAAATCGAACGGATTCGAGTAAACCAATGTGGGATTGCACCCCCAAGCGGGAGTAAAAAAGCCCTATACAGCGTTCAATTTCGGTGTTAGCTGTCCTTCGCGATCGGCATTCTAACCATATTGCCCCATTCCACCCATGCACCGTCGTAGTTCAACACGTTCTCAAAACCGAGCAAGTACTTCAGCGTGAACCAGCTGTGGGAGGAACGCTCCCCCTCATGGCAGTACACGATCGTCTGAGCGCTCGGATCTAAGTCCGAGTACATGGCGTCCAATTCCTTTCGGGAACGGAAAAAGTTATTCGCCATCACGTTGCCGTCGCACGGGATGTTCAGCGCTGAAGGAATATGGCCGAGCCGAATAGCGGCGTGGGACAGCCACGATTCCTCACCGCGGTACTCTGCGGGGGTACGGGCGTCGATAAGCGCGCCCTTATCGACGGCCGCCTGCACGTCGCCCACAAATGCACGCAGGGCGCTTTCGGAAGCGGTGGGGACAGGGTAGCGGCTGGCGGGGTAGTTCGGCACGTCATAGGACGTGTCGCGTTCTTCCGACATCCACGCGTCACGGCCGCCGTCAAGTAAGCGAACATCTGGGTGCCCGTACATCTCAAAGATCCAGAAAGTGTACGCGGCCCACCAATTGTGTTTGTCGCCGTAAATCACGACTGTGTCATCGTGGGCAATGCCCTTTTCGTCCATTAATGCCGCGAAAGCTTCTGGCGAAATGAAATCGCGGGTGAGGGGATCATTGAGGTCCTTATGCCAGTCAATCCGAACCGCGCCCGGAATGTGGCCAATGTTGTATAGCAGAGCATCTTCGTCAGACTCCACCACCTTGAGACCTTTGGAGCCAAGCTGAGCGGATAACCACTGGGGCGAGACTAACCGCTCAGGATGGGCGTAATCGGAAAACTTGGGGTTCGGGTCTAGAGGCACAGCCATGGAGGCACCCTTTCACATTGTTAGCGCGAATTCTTAAGACCCCACCTTAGCGCGCATTTCCCGCGGTAATCACAAGATCGGCGTTAATGTGTCGCTAGTGACACCATTGGTGTTGTGGTCTTGCGCACCAAATGGCGATTGCGACTGCGTAGGGCCAAGCATAAAGATAAGATTTTTCTTAATCAGGTTGGGACACTAACCAGCCTGCGGATACCACCACACATTCTTTGAGGAGAATCGTATGAAGAAAGCAATCGTCGTATTCGAAGTAGAGGGCGGATCTGACAAGCAGATTAACGGCCACCGCAAGGACACCATGCCAATCGTTGAGGCTATCCAGGGACTCGGCTGGAAGTCAGAGGTTGTGTACTACCGCCCAGAGTGGTCCGAGAAGCTCTTCGATTACGTCTCCGAGAACTTCGACGCTTACATCTCCCGCGTTAACCCAGGCAACATTCCAGGTGGCGAAAAGGGCTACTTCGACCTGCTCACCAGGCTTTCCGAGGCCGGCCTCGTCGGCATGTCCACCCCATACGAAATGATGGCATACGGAGCTAAGGACGCCCTGGTCAAGCTAAACGACACTTCCCTCGTTCCAGCAGACACCGCTGCCTACTACGATGTGGAGACCTTCCACAACACCTTCCCAACCTCCATCTCCTACGGCGAGCGCGTCCTCAAGCAGAACCGCGGTTCTACCGGCGAAGGTATCTGGCGCGTCCAACTCGAGGACAAGTCCCTCGAGGTCACCCCAGGCACCGCACTGCCACTGGACACCAAGCTGCGCTGCACCGAGGCAGTGGACAACCACACCGAAATCCGCGAACTCGGCGAGTTCATGGACTTCTGCGACCAATACATCATCGGCGACAACGGCATGCTCGTGGACATGCGCTTCATGCCACGCATCGTCGAAGGTGAAATCCGTATTCTGCTCGTTGGCCCACACCCAGTCTTCGTGGTCCACAAGAAGCCAGCTGCAGGTGGCGACAACTTCTCCGCAACCCTGTTCTCCGGCGCAAAGTACACCTACGACAAGCCAGAAGCATGGCAAGAGCTCATCGACATGTTCGCTGAAGCCCGCCCTGTGATCGCAGAAAAGCTCGGTGGCGACAACATCCCGCTGATCTGGACCGCAGACTTCATGCTTGCCGACGGCGAGAACGGCGAAGACACCTACGTGCTCGGCGAAATCAACTGCTCCTGCGTCGGCTTCACCTCTGAGCTCGACATGGGCATCCAGGAAATGGTTGCCAAGGAAGCAACGTCTCGCGTAGAGAAGAAGTTCGCGTAAGTTTTCATACGCAAGAAAGGGCCCGCATCCGGGCCCTTTCTTGGTGTCTGCGGGTTAAGGGACAAAATGCGTGCCTGGCCGGCGTGTTGTTACTTTACCCCTGGGGCTTTGATCACGGCCCCCTGAAGTTTCTTACTAAAACCCGGGAAGCATTTCCCGGATCTTGGGCCCAAAACAGTGAAATAGCAGGTGTGAAGCCTAAAAAATCACCGAAGCCCGGGGAACGCTTCCCGGGTTTTGCGGGGTTACGTAACACAAGGGTGCGAACCTGCGGTTCAGACTCCATCGGGAGATACCTCACGAGCCTGCAGCATCGGTCATTGCGGTTGAGCTGACAGCACAAGCATGGAAGGCCCGAAAAGGTCGTCGCGTGTGTTCAGCTCTGGTTTTGGTGGTGTCGTTGTTTTTGCTTTTGTCCCAGGCAGACGGGGTATCGGGTTGGGTTTTGGTCACCGGAGTAAGGCAGCCGCGCCTGCTAGCAGAAACAATAAGCAGCACCTGTTTACAAACCCTGACCTGGCTTCACCGTGGAATTCAGACACACATTTTGCCCCTTAACCCAAAATTTGCCCCACGTTAGGAAAACCTAGATCCCAGCGACCTGGGAGTTTGCGGTATCGAGTTTGCTAACGTGGGGCGGATTACCCAGGGAAGTAAGCCTAAAGCGTGAAGGAGTTGTCTCCGATACCGCAGATTGTCGATTCGTCGACTTCTACGCGACAGCTCGCATCGCCAAGGGTGAGCTTGTAGCCGGGATCCAGGTGGTAGCCTTCGGTGCGGGGAGCGAGGATCACGCCGTTGGCAACACGAGGACCAGCTGGTTCACCAGCTTTTACTCCCACGGCGTTGAATTCGCCATCTTCGAAGGAACACATGATGAATTGCCGATCGTCTCCCGGCACGGTGGTGTGTTCTGGGGAGATGTAGCAATAGTTGCCACCGGGGGTGAAGAACTCGAATCCGGTGCCGTCCCAGGTGTCGCGGTAAACATCACGGTCCGCTTCGATTGGGCCAGGATCCACTGCTGGGGGAAGGGAAGACAGCGGTGGGAGGGAAGCCATGGGGTCAACAGCAGAAGCGGATGCGCTGGAGGCGACAGCGAATGTGGCAGCGCCAACAGCGGTGAGAACGCGGCGTTGAACTTTAGCCGAGAACATGAGGTCTCCTTTCGGGGTGGACTTGAGACTCATGCTATCGAGCACAAAATGGCAATAGGTTGCGTTTAGATTGGGGAATTGCAACAAATCAGCAACGCTGATCAAGAGCAATTGGCGCTGTCCATTGCGGCCCGAATGTCGGCAGCGGAGCGTCGTAATGCCTGCACTTCCCACTCGGACAGTGGGATTTCGAAGCGACGGAGCGCGCCCGCGGCGCCGATGAGCGTCGGTACGGAAAGCGCGATGTTGCTGAGGCCGTATTCGCCACGCAGGGTGGTGCAAGCGGGGAAGATGGCGCGCTCGTCGAGGAGGACAGCCCTGGCCATAGCTATCGCCGACTGCGCGACGCCCGCGTTGGTCCAGCCTTTTGCATTAAACACGTCGTAAGCGGCGTCCACCACCGCGAGCGCGAGTTCGTCCGGGTCGAGCGAGACCCCGAAGTGATGTTCCAACTCCGCCGCGGGAATACCGGCCACCGACAGGTGAGAAAGGACAGGGAAGGCGGAGAGGCCGTGCTCGCCCATCATGTAGCCAGACACGGACAGTGGGGATACCTCCAGCCGGTCAGCGACGATACGACGCAACCGCGCAGAATCGAGCATTGTTCCTGTGCCGAAAATCCGCCCCTTCGGATAATCGAACTCGTTTTCCGCGATGTACACCATGGTGTCCAGCGGATTGGTGATCATGATGATGATAGCGTCGCGGGTGTGGGCAGTGATACCGGCCATCACCTCGCGAATCACGCCGGCATTGTGCGGGGCGAGCGCCGCCCGGTCCGGCTTCGAATTCCCCGGCTCGGCAATCATGGACGGCCCGGCCGCCACAATGATGATGTCAGCGTCGGCGCAGTCGGCGTAGTCACCGGCACGCACGCTTACCGACGCCATAGAGTGCAACGCCGTTGCCTGGTGCTGATCCAGAGCCTCACCATGTGCCACCCCCGCATCAGCATCAATCGTGACGATGCTGCCGAAAAGCTGGGTTTTCATGGCGTCGGCCAGGACGTAGGAACCCACGTGGCCCAGGCCGACAATGACTAGTTTGTGTGGAGAGAACATGCTCTCCACGGTACTACTGCGACACCTTGTTCTTCTTCAGCCAGGAGTACATGCCACCGACCAGTGCAACGAAAATCACCAAACCGAGGTACTTCGCTGGAGATTCGAAGGATTCACCCATGATGGCCAGCGGTTCGTCGGAGCCAGTAGCGCCAATGATTCCGGCCAAGAGCACACCGAACAGGGATTCACCAACGATCAAACCTGTGGCCAGCAGTACGCCAAGGCGCTTGACTGGTTCGCCACCATTGTGCTCCGCCCACTTATTGAACGCCCGGCCGATGAACGCGCCGATCGGAATGATGAGAGTCAGGCTGATCGGAAGGTACATGCCCATACCAACAGCCAGCGGTGGCAGGTGCAAGTTCTTGGTAGTGCGACCAAGAACCTCATCGACGATGATGATGCCCACACCGATCGCAGCGCCCAGGCCGATCAGGGACCAGTCGAGAGAGTCACCAAAAATACCCTGTGCCACGGAGGACAGCAGCGCGGCCTGTGGTGCAGCGAGCGCATTATCGCCGGCACCAGGAGCACCCTGGAAACCAAAGCCCGTGAGCATGAGCTGCAGGACTGGTGGGATGACCGCAGAGCCGAACAAGACACCCAGAATCAGAGCAAACTGCTGCTTCCATGGGGTAGCTCCCACCAGCTGACCAGTCTTCAGATCCTGCAGGTTGTCATTGGAAATAGTCGCGATACCAAAGACTACCGCGGCCGTGAAGAGTGTGTAAGCAACGAGGGACGTTGGATCCTCACCACCGGCGATCGTCTTAATCAGCAATGCTGCGGAGATCACCACGATGATGCCAACACCGGAAATCGGGCTGTTGGATGCGCCGATCAAGCCGGCCATGTAACCACAGATCGCAGCCACCAGCAGACCAACTGCCAGGACATACACGATGGACAGCGTCACCAGACCAGCGGTGTGGTGTGCGATAGCGGTGTCCTTGGTGAACAACCACAGCAGCAACCCCACCGGAATCATCGACGCCAGCGTCACGCCAGCCACGATCGGAAACGGAATATCACGCTCAGTGATGTCCACGGTTTCGCCAGCGCGACGGTTCCGAGCGGAAGCCAAGGAGCTCTTAATGCCAGAGAAGATAGGGCCGATGATCTTCAGTAGCGTCCACACCGCGGCGACAGCCATGGTGCCAGCGCCAACGAAACGGACCTCGGAAGAGAACGTACTGGCGACCACATCAGAAATGTCTCCCATGGCTGGGACTTGGCCGGACGTGAATACCGGTAGCAGGACGCCATAGGAAATCAACAGGCCGACGATCATTGCGATACCGACGCCGACGCCCACGAGGTGACCAACGCCGATCAGTGCGAGGGACAACGAGGTGCCCACCATGGTGCCACCGGATCCGACGCGGAAGGCCGTCGATAAGCCACCTGCAGTGGCTTTCAGTGCGGTGAGCAGTGAGTAGCCCGCCGACGCCAGGGCGCCGAGGGTGATCACTCGCAACCCACGCTTATTTTCCTCGGCGGAACCGTTGTCATCTCCTACTCGCAGCACCTCGGCCGCGGCAACACCCTCCGGGTAGGGCAAGTCCGAGCCCGTCACCAGTGCGCGACGCAGCGGGATGGAATAGGTGACGCCCAAGATGCCGCCGATGGCGCACACTGAGGCGGTGGTGAAGTAGTCGAAGCCTTGCCACCAGCCGACCATCACTAGGCCCGGAAGCACGAAAATGATTGCGGACAACGTACCGGCTGCCGACGCGATCGTCTGCACGATGTTGTTTTCCTGGATGGTGTGTCCAGCGAACTTACGCAGGACAGCCATGGAAATCACGGCAGCTGGGATGGAAGTTGCGAAGGTAAGGCCGACTTTAAGCCCGAGGTAAACATTCGCGGCGGTGAACACCAACGTGATGATGCCACCAATGATCACACCGCGGAGTGTTAACTGGCTCTTCCGGTTTTAGAGTGCGTTGATCTTGTCCTGTAGTTGTCCGGAGTGGATCAGGCACCGCAAGATGTAATGGTTGAGGTTTCGGAATCCCAGGGCGATCCCCCGTAGGTGCTCGAGCCTGCCGTTGATGGCCTCGACCGGCCCGTTGGACGCCCCGATATCGAA
>NZ_JBVJNS010000018.1:0-48242 GCF_055583565.1 Corynebacterium sp. NPDC104732 | reverse complement strand
CCTGGGATACCAAACCCTGGCCCACAGCCGGGGACTCGAATCACTACCAACCCACACCGCCGCGTAGGACTCCAACAAAAAGTCCGCACACCCAAATAGCAGGTTTGAAGCTCCGAGTCTCGAATTCCACGTCTCGCGTTTTTCCGCTGGACCCAAAAATCCCAAAATCCCACCCACCAGGACAGCCAATCCCACTACCCCCATTGTTCACCCCACATTTGCCAACATATGTGACGGGGATTACTGTGATCCACATGACTATTGCAAACCTAATTCTCCGAGTGGCTAAGGCTACGTACCCCAGCGAAGGACTGAGAGACTGACCCCCTTCGCATGGGGAAGTAGTCGTTAGAACTCCAGCAACCTGGGTCGGTCCACAAAAGTACCCAACTACCGAAGGACCACGTAACAATGTTCACCCAAACGACCACCTCCCCGCGCACAGGTTTTCAACGTCATACCAACGAGCTAGCAGCGGACCCTTTCCAAGCACGATTCGGCCACAACCTGCCTAGCGATCTTCGTGAAGAAGCTCGGGGGATGTCCTGGCGGACGTTCACCGAAACTTACGCACCAACCAGTGCAATTCGAATTCACAACATGTTTTCCGAGCCACTTCCTGGCCACCGCTACAACTTCTTCACGAACATCACCACCATGCGCGGTCAACGTCGCATCACCCTCGGTCGCGATATTGAAGCGACCGGACCTATTTCCGCCTGCACCAACATTCTCGCTGAGATGAACTGCCCGATCGAGATCGTCAGCTTCCACCAGATGGATATTTTCGAGGCAACCGTCACCTTTGTTAAAGCAACGTTCCGCGGGACCACTGTCTGGGCTATGGGCTTTGGCCCGGATCGTGACAACTCGGGTGCTGCCGCTATGAGCTCCGCAGCGCACCGACTCCACGGCCACAAGTTCGTCTAAGACAAGTTCGTCTAAGACAAGTTCACTTAAAACAAGGTCAGCTAATTTTCTGTAAACTCGGTTGCATTGTCGCGCTCTCAGAGACGCCGGCAGTGCAACCTTTTTCTTTTTCGGGGAATCGCGGTTAGGCGTCGACGAGTGGCACGCCCGTGTCCAACCAACCGGAAACTAACCCAGGTGATTGTCCTTTTTCTAGCCCTCCTCATCAACGCTCTCATTGCCCCGCTGCTGGTGCAGAAGTTCGGGCGCGCCGCCTTTGGTGCGCTCGCGCTCACTCCCGCAGCTGGTTTCGTCTGGGTAGCCCGCCACCTTGGCGAAACCCACCAATCAAGCTACGAATGGATGCCCAGTACTCACCTCAATATTGAGTTGCGACTGGATCCGCTGGCCAGCCTGTTCAGCTTGATCATTCTCGGCGTCGGCGCCCTAGTCCTGCTTTATTGTTGGGGCTATTTCAGCCAGGCGCCACGGCGCCTCGGCGCCTTCGCAGCTGAGATGGCAGCGTTCACCATGGCGATGTTTGGTCTGGTGATTTCCGACAACCTGCTGCTCATGTTCGTCTTTTGGGAAATCACCTCTGTGCTGTCTTTCCTGCTGGTCGGGTATTACTCGGAACGGGCGTCGTCAAGGCGCAGTGCCGGGCAGGCGCTGATGGTCACCACGTTGGGTGGCCTGGCGATGCTGGTGGGCATCATCATGCTCGGCTACGGGGCGGGGACTTGGACGCTGTCTGCGCTCGCCGAAGGCCCGGCGGTCGCGAGCACCCCGTACCTGACCACAGCGGCGGTGTTGATCCTGGTAGGTGCGCTATCCAAGTCCGCAATCGCCCCGATGCACTTTTGGCTGCCCGGCGCGATGGCCGCGCCGACCCCGGTGAGTGCCTACCTGCACTCCGCAGCAATGGTGAAGGCCGGCATTTATCTGGTGGCGCGCCTGGCTCCCGAGCTGGCGCACCTTCCCACGTGGCACCTGGTGGTGATCCCGTTTGGGCTGTTCACCATGCTGATGGCGGGTTGGATGGCGCTGCGCCAGAAGGATCTCAAGCTGATTTTGGCGTACGGCACGCTCTCCCAGCTGGGGTTCATCATGACGTTGGTGGGCATCGGTTCCCGGGAAGCGCTGATGGCTGGGCTGGCGCTGACGGTGGGCCACGCGCTGTTTAAGGCAGCGCTGTTCATGGTGGTGGGCGCGATTGATCATGCGACGGGGACGCGTGATGTCCGCAAGCTGTCGGGGCTCGGTCGCAAGCAGCCTGGTTTGGCGGTGATCGCCACGGTTTCGGCGGCGTCGATGGCGGGCCTGCCGCCCCTGGTGGGGTTTGTAGCGAAGGAAGCGGCGATCACTGCGGTGCTGCATGAGGAGTTGCTGGTGGGGATGCCGGGCCGGATGACGCTGACGGGCATCGTCCTCGGTTCTGTCCTGACCATGGCGTATTCGCTGTACTTCCTGTGGTCCGCCTTCGCCACCAAACCGGACTCCGGCTGCTCGGAGGCGGTGCGGGGGATGCACTCGGTGGGTTGGTGGTTGTGGTCGCCACCTGCGCTGCTCACGGGAGGTAGCGTGGTGGCAGGGCTCGCGCCGCAGCTTATCGACGCCCCAATCACCCATCACTTGTCCACCATCTACCCTGATGAGCCCGCCTCCCACCTCGCCTTGTGGCATGGTTTCACGGTTCCGCTGGCCATCACGGCCGTGATTATCACCGCTGGTGTTGTGATGCATTGGCAGCGGCGCGTGCTAGCCGGACTGCACTTTTCCCAGCCGGCGCTGGGCAGTGCGAACGCTGCCTATGACAGGGTGCTTGAGGCGCTGCGGACAGTGTCGCTGAAGATCACGGCGAATACCCAGCGTGGTTCGCTGCCGATCAACGAGGCCATCATTTTGCTGACTTTAGTGCTGTTGCCGCTGGTGGCATTGATTACTGGGCAACGGACGAATGTGCGCATGGAGCTGTGGGACACCCCGTTGCAAGGCGTGATTGCCGTTATTGTAATCATCGCGGCCATCGCGGTGACGGTACTGGATAACCGCATCTCGGCGCTGATCATGGTGGGGATGACGGGTTACGGCATTTCCATGATTTTCGCGCTGCATGGCGCCCCGGATTTGGCGCTGACGCAGCTACTCGTGGAAACCGTGTCCGTGGTGGTGTTCATGCTGGTGCTCCGTAAGTTTCCCGCGAGCCCTAAAATGCTGCCCAAAAGCAACTTCGTGCGTGCCCGGGCGTGGCTCTCCGTAGCGGTGGGTGTGTCCGTGATGGTGTTGGCGGTGTTCGCGATGAATGCCCGCACCACCCTCCCGGTGTCTATCTTCATCCCGGATTTGGCCAAGAACATCGGTCACGGAGCGAACGCGGTGAACGTGCTGTTGGTGGATATCCGCGCCTGGGACACCTTCGGCGAGATTTCGGTGCTGGTCGTTGTGGCCACGGGCGTGGCCTCTCTGGTGTATCGCACGAGGGATTTCTCGCGTTCGTCGCGACGCCCCACGCTACAAGCCGAGGGCGGCCGGTGGCTCGCCACCTCCGTGGATGATCGCACCCGGAATCGGTCCCTCATGATCGATGTGGCCACCCGGCTGCTGTTCCCGTCGATGCTCGCGCTCAGCGCCTACTTCTTCTTCGCAGGTCACAATGGGCCGGGCGGCGGTTTCGCCGGTGGCCTCGTCGCTGCCCTCGCGTTCACACTGCGTTATCTGGCAGGTGGCCGACGCGAGCTGGAAGTAGCGCTACCGATCGATCCATCGAAGCTGCTGGGCGTAGGCCTGTTGCTGGCAGCGACCGCCACCATCGCGCCCCTGTTCTTCGGGATGCCGCCACTGACCAGCCACTACTGGGAGCTCCAGCTACCGCTGATCGGCCACATGGCCGTGGTCACGCCGCTGCTTTTCGACGCCGGTGTGTACCTCATCGTCATCGGACTGATCCTCCACATACTGGGTAGCCTCGGCGCCCGCTTGGATAAAGACGAGGAAGTGCGTAAACAGCGCGCCCGGGAGCGTCGCAATCGACTACAGAGTAAGGACGTGTAAGAACAATGGTTGCTAATTTCGCCCTACTCACCGCCGCGGCGGTCCTGGTCGCCTGTGGCGTCTACCTGGTCCTTGAACGAGCCATCACCAGGATGCTTATGGGGTTGCTGCTCATGGGCAACGGCGCCAATCTGCTCATCCTCACGGCAGGCGGTGGCGCCGGGGCGCCGCCGATCAAGGGGCGCGAATCTGCGGTGAATGCCGTCGACGCGGACCCACTGGCCCAAGCGATGATCCTCACTGCCATTGTGATTTCGATGGCGATGACCGCGTTCATCCTGGCCCTGGCTTATCGCCAGTATCAATACCGCACGGCCGATATTCTGCAGGACGATACGGAGGATACGGTCGTCGCAAAGCGGCCTGCTACTGCCTCCGCCGCACCTGACCACGACCTTTCCGACGACCCAACCACCGGCCACCCGACGCACACCGGCGACGCGTTCGGGCCCGCGTCCTTCGAACAACCTTTGCAGGGAGACACCGATGATTGATTCCCTCATCCTATGGCTGCTTCCCGCGCTGCCCTACCTGATTGCGCTGCCGATCATCGTGCCCGCCACGGCGGCGGCCTTGGTGCTCGTCTTCGGCCGGTTCCACAACCTGCAACGCGTGATCGCCCTCGGGGCGCTGTTCGCGCTGATCGTGCTCTGTACGCTGCTCGTGGTGCTGGTCGATTTCTCCGGGATTCATACCCTGCAAATCGGCGGGTGGGACACCCCGGTTGGCATCACCCTCGTGGCTGACCGACTCGCCACGATCATGCTGGCGGTGTCCTCCCTCGTGCTGTTCTGCGTGATGTGGTACGCGATCGGCCAGGGCCTCCGCGACGGTACCGACGACGAACCCGTCGCTGTGTTCCTCCCCGCATACCTGCTGCTCACGATGGGGGTGAACCTGGCGTTCCTGGCGGGCGACCTGTTCAACCTCTACGTCGGGTTCGAGGTGCTGCTGGTGTCCTCGTACGTGCTGCTCACGCTGGGGGCCTCGCCGAGCCGCGTGCGTGCTGGTGTGTCCTACGTGATGGTCTCGATGCTCAGCTCGATCGTGTTCCTCTTCGCGCTGGGCCTGGTGTACGCGGCCGTAGGAACGATGAATATGGCGCAGATTTCGCAGCGTATGGCAGATGTCCCCTCTGGAACGCGCACCGCCATCTTCGCCGTTTTGCTCGTCGCTTTCGGCATCAAAGCCGCGGTGTTCCCGCTGTATTCCTGGCTACCAGACTCCTACCCCACCGCTCCGGCACTGGTCACCGCCGTGTTCGCCGGTCTGCTGACCAAGGTGGGCGTGTACTCTATCATCCGCGCCCGCTACGTCCTGTTCATCGATGGTCGCCTCGACACCGTGCTGATGTGGGCGGGGCTGCTCACCATGATCGTGGGCATCCTCGGTGCGATGGCACAAAATGACATCAAACGTCTGCTGTCGTTCACGCTGGTCAGCCACATCGGCTACATGATCATGGGCATTTCTTTCGCTTCCGCTCACGGGCTGGCCGGTGCCATGTTCTACGCCGTCCACCACATTTTGGTGCAAACCGCGCTGTTCCTGGTCGTTGGCCTCATCGAGCGCCAAGCCGGATCGTCCTCGCTCCGCTCGCTGGGGTCGCTGGCGTATGCGTCTCCGGTGCTCGCGATGTTGTACCTGATCCCGGCCCTCAACTTGGGAGGCATCCCACCGTTCTCGGGGTTCCTGGGCAAGGTGATTTTGGTGGAAGCGGCCGCCGAACATGGCGGCACCATGGCCTGGGTGTTGGTCGGCGGCGCGGTCGTGACGTCCCTGCTCACCCTGTACACGATGGTGCTGGTGTGGTCGAAGGCATTTTGGCGCGACCGTGCCGACGCCCCCGACGGCCAACTCGCCACCGCACGCCCCACCCCGCTATCCGATGTGCAGGACATGGTGCACATCGACGAGCGTGTCGACGTCGGCCGCATGCCAGTGGGCATGGTGGCCCCCACCGCAGTGCTGGTCGCGGCGTCACTGGCGGTGACGGTGCTGGCTGGCCCGCTTTCTGGGGTGGCCACACGTTCGGCCACCGCCTCCCTCGACGTCACGCAGTATCGCACCGCCGTCCTCGGCACCGACGATAGTGCCCCAGGCAGAACCGCATCCCTGTCCCAGGAGATACAGCCATGATCTCTGGTATTCAGCGTCGGTTCCGTCCCATGACCATCCTGTGGCTCACCCTCATGTGGTGCCTGCTCTACGGGGAATTTTCCTGGGCCAACATCTTGGGCGGTATGGCCGTGGGTACCCTCATTGTGCTGCTGTTTCCGCTGCCTGCGCTCCCGGTTTCCGGTATGCGCATCCGCTGGCTTTCCCTGGCAGAACTGATCGTTTTCTTCTGCTGGGATCTGCTAATGTCCTCGGTTCGGGTGAGTGTCCTGGCGCTGCGCCCTGCTCCCCAGCCACCGGCAGCGATTGTGAAAGTGCCGATGCGGGTGCAGGAAGACTTCGTGCTGTCGCTAGCGATCTCGCTGCTCAACCTCACCCCAGGCGGCGCGGTCATGGAAGTAGACATCGCGTCCCGCATCCTCACCATGCACATCCTGGACGCCCGTTCCACCGCCGAGCTAGATCGCAGCTTGCGGGGTATCGCGGAGCTGGAACGCCGCCTGATCCGCACGTTTGAAATGGAGGTCTAACGCCGTGGACTCATCCCTTTACAATCTGTTCCTCACCATCGCCGCCTGCGGTTTTGCGGTGGCCTTCTTCATCAACGGCTACCGACTGCTAGCCGGCCCCAACTCCCTCGACCGGCTGCTCAGCTTGGACGCCACGGTAGCGATGATCCAGTGTGCCCTCGCCCTGTACATCTGCTGGACCCTGGACACCACGGTCTCCAACGCGATGATGGTGGTGGCACTACTCGGCTTCATCTCTTCGGTGGCCGTAACCCGTTTCCGGAAGAAGGACGCATGATGAACCTCCTGTTCGACATCGCCTCGCTGGTCTGCATTTTCGGCGGCACGATCCTAGTGTTGGCCACCGCCGTCGGCATGGCCCGCTTCCGCGATACGCTCTCCCGCCTGCATTCCGTGACCAAACCACAAACGCTGGGCTTGATCCTCACCGTGCTCGGCGCGCTGCTCCGCCTCCTCGGTTCGGGTGAACTCACGCCCGGCAACAAAGGCGACATGGGCGCGCTCGTCCTGGTGATCCTGTTTGCGCTGCTCACCGCCCCAGTGGTCGGCCAGCGTATCGGGCGCATCGCCCGGCGCGAGCAGCTTTACGACGCCGACCACCTCATGCGCAACGACACCGCACGCTAGGGGCGCCACTCCTCCAATTCGGTGCACGCCAAGTCCACAACGGTGCCCCAGTTTCCGGTGCGTTCGAACTCGGCACGCTGCCTCTGGTAGGCAGCGCCGCCTGCCATGATTTCCCGCACGTAGCCCAGTTCCTTGGCGCAGCCCAGCTTCTCCGCGATGGGTGCGAGCACGCTGAGCAGCAACTCAAGATCCTCGGTGACCAGCACTTCGTCGGTATCGCGAGTGGTGATAATGATGGCGTCCATCCCGTAGCGGGCGGCGCGCCACTTATTTTCGTTGTTGTGCCATTGCTGCAGGCTCGGCAGGGTGTCTCCTGCGGAGAGCAGATCGTCGTAGTACACGATCAGGCAGTGGGTCAGGGCTGCGATGGCTGCGAGTTCCCGCAGGTTAGTGGGGGCATCGGAGAAGCGCACCTCGATGGTTCCCCACTTTTCCGCAGGGCGAATGTCCAGGTGCATGGAGCCATCGTGGTCGATCACGCCGGATTTCTTCTGATCCGCCACGAAGGAAGACCACTCGTCCCAGTCCTTAAAGTCGTATGGGATTCCGGCAGTGGGTAGTTGCTGGTACAGCATCGTGCGGTTCGACGCGTACCCGGTGTCGCGTCCGGCCCATCCTGGGGAGCTGGCGGATAGGGCAAGTAGGTGCGGGTATTTGGTCATCATGGCGTTGATGATCGGCCAAACCCGGTCCGCTGAGGCGATTCCCACATGGATGTGGACGCCCCAGATGAGCATTTGCTTTCCCCAGTACTGGGTGCGTTCCAAGATCTCGTTGTAGTGGGACTTGTCCGAGACTTGCTGCTGTTCTGAGTTTGCAAAAGGGTGCGAGCCGCTGGCCCACAGCCGGGCGCCGTGTCGCTCTGCGGCGTCGCGGACGGCGGACAGGCCGTCGGAAAGCTGCGTGATGGCGTCGCCGACGGTCTCGCAGACGCCGGTGACCAGCTCGACGGTGTTGGAGAGGAACTCGCGTTCGACGCGGACGTCGAGGTCTTTATCGGAGAGTTCTGCGATGACCTCGTCCGCCAGTGGCACAAGATCGCGGGTGTCGGGGTCGATCAGCGCGATTTCCCATTCCACACCCAAGGTGTGGTTCTGTGTTTGGGCAAACTCAATGGCCATGCCACTGAGTTTAGCGGTTGAGGTCCTCGGTAATCACCACAACCACGCCCGCTGGCTTGTCTTTCAGAGCCTCGATGCGCGGTGCGGCTTTGATCTGGAGCTCCTGGGCGATCTTCTCCGCAGCTCGCTGCTCTGCCGCGTTGCCCGGAGTGTAATAGGCCACAGATTCCGGCAGGATCTCCTCAGGGAAGTTGCCGGACTCCACATCCGGGTAGCCCTTGCTCTTCAGGTTGTCGGCTACTCGATTCGCCAGGCCCTGCACGGTGGAGTTATTGAGGGCGAAAACCTTTGGGGTTTCCGCTTCCCCCGCCTCCGGCGCCGCAGGCGCTGCAGGTGTCGCTGGTGCTTCGGCGGCAGGAACTGGTGCAGCGGGAGTAGGCGCTCCGGGTGCCGGAGCGGCTGGGGCTGGGGCTGGTTGCTGCTGCGTGGTTTCCTGGCTGACTACAACATCGTCGCTGCCAGTGTTGGTCATTGAGTACACGCCCCATGCCAGCAAGGCGACGGCTACCGCGAGGATGATCATGGCAATGCCACGGATCGGCAAGCCGGCGGACTTTGAGGAAGTTTCATTCGTAGACACGAGTCACATCCTACACTTCAGTCACATTACTTTCGGAGATTGGCGCGCTGATTCCGCACATTCCCCAACCTGTGAATGAGCACCGGATACTCCGCCAGCGCAGCAGGCACATCAATGAGCGTATTCAACCGGTGGTAGTACCGCACCGGAGTGATCCCCAACTCCGAACGGATCGCCTCCTCCTTCACCCCAATGTTCGCGGGCGCACGGGACTCAAACTCCAAGATCGCGCGATCGAATTCACCAAGCTCATCTGCCATGTTGTCCAGGGTATATTCTTTTAACTATGACAGTTCGTCCCATCGTCATCCACGGCGACCCAGTGCTCCACAACCCCACCGCCCCAGTCACGGAAACCCCTGATGAACTGGCGGAACTCATCGCGGACATGTACGAGACCATGGATCGCGCGCACGGCGTCGGCCTCGCAGCGAACCAAATCGGCGTCGGCAAACGCCTCTTCGTCTACAACTGCCCCGACGTAGAGGGGCCTGACGGCACCCTGAAATCTGAGGAAGAAATCAAGGCCCAGGGCGGCGAGTTCCGCCGCGGCTGCGTGATCAACCCAGTACTGGAAACCTCCGAAATCCCAGAAACCATGCCCAACGACGACGGCTCCGAAGACGAAGGCTGCCTCTCCGTACCAGGAGAAACCTTCCCCACCGGCCGGGCCAATTGGGCACGCGTCACCGGCACCGACGAACACGGCAACCCCGTCACCGTCGAAGGCTATGGGTTTTTCGCCCGCTGCCTCCAGCACGAGGTCGGCCACCTCGACGGCTACGTCTACACCGACACCCTCATCGGCCGCTGGAAACGACTAGCCAAAAAGACCATTAAGGCCAACGGCTGGACCACCGAGGGCCTAACCTGGACCCCTGGCGTAGATGAGGACCCATTTGGGCACGACGACTAACCCGAAAGTAGGCGACCGCGTCATCGTCCGTCGCCGCCTGCCAGACACGCCAGGGCACCTTACCGACGTCATTGGCCACGTACTCTCCACCACCCCACTGATCGTGCGCCCGCAATCCGTCGGCGGTTTCGCCTCCACCGCTGACGCCGTGGAAATCCCTGCCGAGCTGATCCAGGTGGTGAAAGTGCTGCCGCCGCGCCGGGTACGCAACTCCGATATTCGCGCTGTGGAGACCGCCACCGCGATGGCTTTCCCCGGGATCGAACACGTCTGGCAGGACGGTTGGCTACTCCGCGCCGGCGACGGCATCACCGAACGCTCCAACTCCGCCGCCCCGCTCGGCAGCTCCGCGGGACTCACCCCAGTCCCAATGGCGGCTATCCAGGAGTTTTATGATCGCCACAATCTGCCCGTGCAGCTGCTGATCCCCGACCGCATCGGCAACTCCGCGTTGCAATTCGCCCGCACGCACGGCTGGAGCTTCGGCCCGGACATCGTGGTGATGACCCGCGAACTCTCCGACCCGGACCCCCTGCCCACCAAGATCCGCTTCGATATTCAGGACCAGCCCGACGAGGACTGGCTGAAGCTCTATCACTTCCGTGGCCAGCCCCTACCTGCCCACGCCCTGGAGCTGCTGCGCACCCAGATCGAAGGGCACATGTGCTTCGGGCGCATCCTCTCCGAAACCGGCGAGACCATCGCCATCACCCGTGGCACGCTCACCGAGACCCCCGACGGCCGCCGGTTCCTGGGCTACTCCGCAGTAGAAGTAGCACCCGCCTACCGACGCCAAGGCCTTGGCACCGCACTGGGCCAGCGCATGGTGAGCTGGGGCATCGAACACGGTGCCACCGACGCTTACCTGCAGGTCCTGGCCTCCAACGACGCCGGAATCGGCCTATACGAGAAGCTCGGCTTCGTGGAGCACCACCGGCACCGGTACGCTAGCCCAGCTTCTTAACCACCCTGATGCGGGAGAATCGGTCATGTGGCGCCACCCCGAAAGCATCCGCCTTGGCCGCTCCCGCAAACCACAGCCCCACCCCGAGCGCCGCGACTGGACCCGCGATGGGGATCATCGGGATGAGCAGCCACAGGTTGCGTCGTCCCGCTTGCAGGGCGTCTACTGGGGTGTCCGCGGGCCCCACTACCCGCAGCCCCATCAGCCGTTTACCGATGGACCCGCCGACGGTGTCCAGGAGAGTCTGCCAACAGTAGAACGCAACCGGGAGCACGAACACCCCGGCGAGGAACCATCCCTGCGCAAACGCGATCGATAGTCCCAACAACATCGTGACAAACATGCTGCTAAACAGGGCTACGTCAATGGCCAGCGCACCGACGCGAGCAGTAACCGGCGCATTGTCGATAGCTCGCTGTCCGGTGTTACGTCCCGGCAAAAACGCGCGGTACTTCTCGATTTCACCGTGCGCAATCGGTGGCTGTAGCGCATCACGGACTTCGCGTGCAAGACGCTGCCGCATTGGTTTAGCTTCCATGGTGGTTTGGCTCCTTCCCTATGGAGTTAACGCCCACTACCACCGTAAAAGTTCCACACTCCCCATGAGCCGGGTAGGTTTGTTGCTATGCGCATTGCCACCTGGAACGTCAACTCTGTGCGGACGCGAATCGACCGCGTCACCGAATTCTTAACCCGCCATGACATTGATGTGCTTGCCCTGCAAGAAACAAAAACCGCGGATAAGAACTTCCCGTACCAAGCGTTCACCGACCTGGGATATCAAGTCGCCCACTACGGCCTGCACCAGTGGAACGGCGTGGCCATCGCCTCCCGTGTTGGCCTCGAGGACGTGCGCACCCAGTTCCCCGACCAGCCCGGATTCCACAAAGACCCGGCCAAGCCGCAAGATGTGGAAGCACGAGCGATTAGTGCCGTGTGCGACGGGGTACGCATCTGGAGCCTGTACGTTCCTAATGGCCGCGAGATCGCCGACCCGCACTATGACTACAAGCTGCGCTGGCTGGGCGCCCTCGCCAACTATGTGGAAAATGAGCTGCGCGCCACCCCGGAGAGCCAGCTGGTGCTCGTGGGGGATTTCAACATCGCTCCCCGCGACGAGGACGTGTGGGACATGGCCTTTTTCGAAGGGAAAACCCACGTCACCGACCCGGAACGTGTGGCATTTGAAAACCTCCTCGACGCCGGCCTAATCGAAGTCACCCGCGACTTCACCACAGGACAGTTCACGTACTGGGACTACCAGCAGATGCGGTTCCAGCGCGGGCAGGGGATGCGGATTGACTTCCAATTGGCGTCGAAAAGCGTGCGTGCGGTCAGCGCCCTTATCGACGCCGACGAACGCTCCACCACCGGCGCCTCCGACCATGCGCCTGTCATCGTGGATTACGAGACGGCCCGAATGGACGACGTGCGCTAAATGTTCGGGCTACATTTTTGGGATATCGGGCACTTCACCTGGTGGCAATCTGTCGGCATGGTGCTGGACTACAGCATTAAGATCCTCGCTATCGGCGTGGTTCCGGAAGGGCGTAAACCCGCGGCGTCCAGCGCATGGCTGCTCGCTATCTTGCTGATCCCGATCGTGGGACTGCCGCTGTTCCTCCTCATGGGTAGCCCGTACATCAACCGCAGGCGCCACCGCATCCAGCAGCAATCCGATGCGATGATCCGCGACGTGCAGGCTAACGTTCCGGACGTCCCACCCCACGCTACGCTCAGCCCCGAGCTGGAATCCATCATTCGCCTCAACCGGAGCCTTACCCGCTTGCCCGCCGTCACTGGCACGCACCATGGCCTGTATGCGGATTATGAAGCCTCCATCGCGGAAATGACCCGAGCGGTTGACGAGGCGACTGAGACAGTGCACGCGGAAATTTACATCGTCGCGTGGGATGAGACCACCGACCCGTTTTTCCGCGCCCTCGAGCGAGCCGTGCAGCGCGGCGTAAAAGTCCGACTCCTGTTCGACCACGTCGGCTCCTGGAAGTATCCCGGGTATCGAAAACTCGGCCGTCGTCTAGACGCCATCGGCATCGACTGGCACCTCACCCTGCCACTGCAACCGTGGAAATGGCGCTTCCGCCGACCGGACCTGCGCAACCACCGCAAAATGCTGCTTATCGACGGCTACCGCGGCTTCATCGGGTCCCAAAACATGATCGATTCCTCCTACCTCCTGCGCTCCAACCGACGCCGGGGCCTGCACTGGGTAGACACCATGGTGGAACTCAGCGGACCCGTCGTGTCCTCCATGGAGATGGTGTTTTCGGTCGACTGGTACTCGGAAAGCGGCGAGGCGCTTGCCCTACCCGAAACCGGATCCGGCCCCTCGCTGCCCGAAGAGAAAACTGACATCAACGTGCTGCAGCTTGTCCCTTCCGGCCCGGGCTACACCACCGAGCCGAACCTGAGGCTATTCAACTCCATCGTGCACCACGCCAAGGAACGCCTCGTCCTGTGCAGCCCGTACTTCATCCCCGACGAGACGCTGCTGGAATCCGTCATCACCGCCTGCTACCGGGGCGTGTCCGTGGAACTGTACGTCAACGAAAAGGGCGATCAGTTCATCGTGTCGCACGCCCAATCGAGCTATTACTCCGCATTGCTGGAGGCCGGAGTGAAAATCTACCGCTACCCCGCCCCCGCGATTTTGCATTCGAAGTTCATGATCGCGGACCCCTCATCTCCAGACGCTATCGGGGTGCTCGGATCCTCTAATCTGGACCAACGCAGCTTCGGGCTTAACTACGAAGTGTCGCTGCTGGTCGCACACGGCAACCTCATCGATGACCTCGCTGATCTCGCGCTTAAGTACCGGCAGCGTTCCACGCTGCTCACCGCTGAGGAATGGGCCAAGCGCCCCCTGGTCAAGCGGTACGTAGACAACGTCATGCGACTGACTTCTGCGCTGCAGTAGTGGTTGATAGGGATCTGTTTCGTGAGACAAATCCCTACGCCTTGGCCCGGAAAAACCCAGGTAAACCACTGGGATAGGCGAAGCGATTCGCATTCAAAAACAGATCGCTATCCAGAACCCAAAACAACAAAACTACCTGCTCGCCAGACGCAATCCCACTAAGCCAATCGTGGCGCAGCATGCCATGCCCATTGCCATCGACAGCCCAAAGTTACTACCGAGTACGACCAGTGGGCTGACGGTGCCAGCCACAACGAATTGGCACGCGCCCATAACCGCAGCTCCGGTTCCGGCGAGTGGTCGGACAGCGGAGGTGCCCAGGGCGGTGGCGTTGCCCATGATGAAGCCGATTTGGGAGATCGCCAGGAAGAGCACCGGCACCGCGAGCCACGGGTGCGGGCCAAAAAGCGAATCCACCAGCAAGATCACAGCGCATCCGAGCATCACTAGCAGGCCCCGGACCAGCAAGTTAAACGGCTCGGTGCGTTCCACAAGCTTTGAGTTGATAAACGATGACAAGGCAATGCCCACCGCATTGATACCGAAAATGATAGAGAACGCCCGAGGACTGAACCCCAGCTGATTTTGGAACAGATAGGGGGAGGCCGCAATGTAGGAAAACATGGTGCCGAACCCGAAAGCAAAAGCGAGTAAGTAACCTATAAATTCCCGGTTGCGCAGCACTGCCCCGAACCTGAAGCCACCGGTGGTCCGTTCCTCTGGCGGGCGGGATTCCCGGATGAGGAATACCGCCACTGCCAGCTGCGCGGCACTAATGCCGGCGAGCACCCAGAACAGGCCTCGCCACCCGATTGGTTCCAAAAGGAAGCCACCTAGGACGGGTGCGACCACCGGAGCTACACCTTGAATCATCATGAGCAGGGAAAATGCTTTCGCAACCGCGCTTCCCTCCGCCAGGTCCGATACCGTGGCTCGGGAAAGCACCACCCCGGAGCCCAATCCAGCGCCTTGCAAGAACCGGGCACAAACCAGCACGCCTATCGACGGCGATAGCGCACATGCCACGGCGCTGAGAGTTGCGAGTAGGGCTCCTCCCACCATGAGGCGGTGGCGGCCGTGGGCGTCGGAAAGCGGGCCAATGAAAAGCTGGCCCACCGCCATACCTGCCAGGAACCCAGTAAGGGTGAGCTGCATCAACGCCGGGGTGGTGCCCAGGTCCTCGGCGATGGCGGGCAATGCGGGGAGGTATACGTCGATACCAAACGGCCCGCCCGCGCTGAGCAGAGCGAGTCCCGAGAGCAAACCAGCACCAAAATATTGTTTACGCATCACAGAAAATACCATATCGTGTAGTCGGGTAACGTAGAAGTGAATAGTTGTTGACCAAGGTAAACGAGGGGTGTTGTGGGTTCACAAACTGCTGCTCAACGCAACTATTTCCCGGGCACCATTCACTACATCAACCCGCGCCTCGTCCCTCGCGATGAGGACGAAGTGCAGATCTCGGGGTTCGGCAAGGTCGTCCGTGGCATCGGGGTGTTGCTGTGCCTCTACGTGCTACTCACTGGCGTCAAGTTAATCACGACGGGAGTTCGTGACCTGGGCTATGCGGTGGTCGCCAACATCATGGACTACGCCACCCACCCAGTGCTCGCGATCCTGGTCGGCATCCTGATCACTTTTGGTGTGCAATCCTCCACCGTGATCACCACCATTGTGGTCGCGGCGGTCGGCTCTGGCGTGGTGCCCATCGAAACCGCGGTCATGCTGATCATGGGATCCAACATTGGTACCTGTTTCACCCCGCAACTCGTCGCATTCGGGTTCTTCCGCGATAAGCCCAAGTTTCAACGCGCCCTGAGCGCCACGATGACCACCTGGTGGTTCAATGTTTCCTTGGTAGCCTTCCTGTTCCCCCTCGAAGTTGCATTTCACCCCCTACGAGCGCTGTCTGACCAGCTCTCACGCTGGCTTTACGGTTGCACCACCATCACATTTAGTGTTAGCGGGCTTGTCGACGCCCTCATCCACCCAGTCGTGGAAGGAATAGGAACCAACGGACTGCTCGGCTACCTAGGGAGCCCCAACATTGCGGCGGCGGTATCGATCGGGCTCGGCGTGATCGCCATCATGATAACGATCCGTTTCACCACGGTGTTGCTCAGCGACATGACCGCCGCCAGCGCCCGTTTCGTGTTTGCTCATTCGGCAGAACAACCAGAAACCGCCGTCCAAATCAGGTCAGTCCTCACTGGCCTGGGGCTGACCCTCATGACGCAATCCTCGTCCGCCACCATCTGTTCCACTGTTCCCTTCGTGGGTACGAACACGCTGTCGCTCCGCAAGGCCTTCGGCATCGTCTTGGGAGCCAACCTGGGAACCACGATGTCCGCGATGATCGCCGCGTTCGCGGTCTCCGGGGGTTTTGGACAACTAGCTATGCAAGCGGCCTTCGTCCACGTCCTTTTCAACCTGATCGGCGTGGTGGCTGTGATGCTTATCCGGCCTCTCGGCCGTGGCATCATCACGCTGTCCACCACTGTCGCACGTCGCGCTGTAGGCGCCCCGCTGCCAGCTTTTATCGCTGTGCTGGCCACCTACATCCTCATCCCCTTTGGGGTTATCGCCCTGGTGGCGCTATTCTAGGCGTCCCTTCGGACCAGCAGAGCAACACCGACCACGTACACAACGAGCGCGATCGCAGCAAAGTACCACAGCGACCCCCAGTATCCCCACGGCGCTTCCTCAATCGCTTCGGCATAGTAAAACGCGCTCAGGTTCTTAAACGGCAAGTACGGCAATACCTTTTCCCCAAACTTCGGGATCATCGGCACAACCACGACCTCCACCACCATGAACCACGGCAAAATTATCATGATGGAGAACACTGCGCTCCGCACGATCCATGCCAATCCCTGCGCCAAAATGATGAACATGGTGGCATACACCGGTGTTTTCCACAGGTATTTTTGTGCTTCTGAGTTGCTGAGCAGCAACTCCGGCCCCAGCTCTGACCCCACGATCATCCGGGCCAGAGGGATAACGATGACCAGTGTAACCACGGTGAACACCGTAGCCACCAAGATCATGAGCAGCAGTTTCGCCAGCGCAACCACCAGGCGGTTCGGGGTCGCCTGAAAAGTCACGGACACCAACTTCTGGCCATATTCACTTGTCACTACCAGGATGGACATGATCGCCAGCACCAGTCCGCCAGCCAGGTTCACCACCTGCGCCAGGTCATGGGGAACCAACGTCGGCCCCGGACCGTCTCCCCTCGTGGACCGCATAATGGTGGCTACAAGGACGATGATGCCCACGGTCATCGCCGCGTACACGATCGCATTGCCCCAGAAGGCTTTGGTGGTGCGCAGCTTAGTAAATTCTGCGTTCAAAACATTGAGAAACATTAGCCCTGCTCCCCCACTGGTACATCGGTCCGGTATTGCACGGCATCTCCCGTCATTTCCATGAACGCATCCTCCAGAGACGCTTTACGCTCCGAAAGTTGCTTGAGTAAAATGCCCGTCGAGTAGGCAAGCGCCCCAATAAAGTCAGTGCTCTGCCCCGGAATGACCACCACCGAGCGGTTTTCTTCATCCTGTTCTTCCGTGAATTCGATCTGCTCTTCGTCGAGCACCATCTTGAACTCAGGAAGATGTTCCGTCCGAACCAGAACTGCCGACTGGGAAGAGTTCTTCACAAAGTCATACACCGTGGTCTCTGCAATCAGCCTGCCTTGACCAATGACCACTAGGTCATCCGCGGTGAGCGCCATCTCAGACAACATGTGAGAACTGACAAACACGCTCCGCCCTTCCGCAGCCAACGCTTTGAGGAAGCTACGGACCCAGCGGATTCCCTCTGGGTCCAAGCCGTTGACCGGCTCATCCAGCAGCAGCACACCAGGATCCCCGAGCAGCGCCGTGGCTAACCCCAAGCGCTGGCCCATACCGAGCGAGAACCCACCCGCGCGTTTGCCCGCCACGTCCGAAAGGCCTACTAAGCCGAGCACTTCATCCACGCGCGATGAGGGAATGCCGTTGGACTGAGCAATCCACCGCAAGTGATTAGCGGCGGAGCGGTTGGGATGGACGGCTTTGGCGTCGAGAAGCGCGCCCACCTCACGCAGCGGATTCTTCATATCTTTGTATCGCTGGCCGTTGATGAAGGCGCTGCCGCTGGTGGGGCTGTCCAGCCCCAAAATCATCCGCATGGTGGTGGATTTTCCGGCGCCGTTTGGTCCAAGGAAGCCCGTCACCACACCTGGCTTCACGGTAAAGGTGAGGTCATCCACTGCGCGCACACTGCCGTAGTGTTTGCTCAGATTCGCTACGTCAATCATGACCACCAGTGTGGCACAGGTTAGTTCCTAAGCTATCGCTAAGTGGTCATTTTGTGATTTTTCCACTCCTGGTAGCGGGCCAGGATCAGTGGCAGCGCTTCTTCGAAAGGCGGGATCAAGTCCAGCTTCGGCAGCTCAGGAATCGGAACCCACCGCAGCTCTAGTGATTCTTCATCTGCAACCACCGGCAATTGCTCTGGGGTAACCGCGATGACTGTGGTGTAGGTCCACCCGCCCGGCAGCTCGGGGCGCTCTGGATCCGCGGGATATGGTCCGGCGGTGACAATATCTGCGACAGTCTCAATGCGGTCCGTGGCAATGTTGGTTTCCTCCACGGCCTCCCGCAGCGCGCTCTGCGCCACCGTTTCGTGGGAATCCCGGGCCCCGCCAGGCACGCCCCACGTGCCACCGTTCGCGGTCCAGTACGCCCTGTGCTGCATCAGCACCGAGTCGGTATCGTATGCCACCAAGAACAACCCAGCGGCGCCCCACACACCCCAGCGCCTCGTGCCGTTAGGGCCCGCAGCCCAGCCATCTCCATCAGCGTGCATACCACTCACTGTAGCGCTGAAACGTTTGCTAGCGGGATGCCGATAAACCATGTTAGACAGTTGAAGTATCGACATTTTCAACTTGCTCCAACCTGGCCGCTGGCAGAAAGTACTATAGAAGCAACTATGACCGAGGTACAGCGCAGCAACGCTCCGGTGACCGTCGTGCTTGAAGACGCACCGGCTCGGCCTGCTGTGGCCACAGCAACGGACGTCTGGTTGAACTACCCCACCAGCGAAATCACCTCGCGGAAGATCTCCAATCGCTTGCGCGAATCTATGAGCTTGCCGGCGCTCTGGGGCAGGCGCATCCGCACCTTTGGTTCCACCACCATCGGCATGATGACGCTAATTACCATGGTGCTCACCGTCGCGATCTTGGCGGCGGGCGTCTCGATGGCGCAGTCCACGGAGAGTCGGCAAACTGCGCTCGCCTCCTTGATTAACAACACCGAGCCGATGTCCTCCACCGCCCAGGACCTTTACACGTCGCTTTCCCTCGCAGAAACCGTGGCGACCACTGGTTTTGTCCAGGCGGGAGTGGAGCTTCCGGAAAACCGGGAACGGTACCAGCGCGCAATCCAACGCGCCTCCGCGGCTGCGACTAAAACCACCGCGGGACTTGGACCTCAGCCCTCCCGGGAGCTGGAGCTGATTACCCAAATCCAGACGCAGCTGCCTGTTTACACCGGGTTAGTGGAAACCGCGCGTTCGAATAACCGCATGGGCAACCCCGTTGGCGCTGCTTATCTGGCGCAGGCCTCTTCGCTGATGCGTCTTACGATCCTGCCAGCCGCCAGGGAGTTGCTCGATAGTTCCAACCGCACGTTGAATGAGAAGCAGCGCAGCCTCACCGAGCCGCAGTGGGTGCCGATCTCCGGCCTGGTGGCGGCGCTGATCATGCTGTACTGGGCGCAGCGTTGGTTGGCAGTGCGCACTAGACGACGCCTCAACAAGGGATTCCTCACTGCCACCACATTCATGGCCATTGCGTTGCTATGGGTGACTATTTCTAACGGATACACCTGGTATTCCGGTTCCAAGGGCTACCAGGAAGCGGCCGCCCCGCTCAGTGCGTTGACGAATGCCCGTGTGCTGTCTCAGCAAGCACGCACGGGCGAAACCTTGGCACTGGTGCGTCGCGAAACCTCCGCCCAGACCATTGAGGGCTTCGACGTCATCATGATGAAGGTACAGGCCGAGCTGAATCACTACCAAGACTCCTCTCTCAGCAACCACGACGACAACGCTGCGGAAGCTAATACCGTGGAAACAGCACTGCAGGATTGGCAGGCCTCCCACGAGCGGCTCCGCCGAGCAGTGGACCAAGGCGAGTACAGCGAAGCCAGCACCATTGCGTTCCACTCCCCGGACAGAAAAACACCCGAGCATGATGGCACCACGGCCGAATACTTTGACACGGTGGACTCCGGGCTCGCGCGTCTCATTCAAGACGCCCGACTCTCCCTCCGCACGTATTTGGACAGTGGTTTGATGGCCACCCGCTGGGTGTCCACGCTGGTACTTATCTTGTCGATCGCTTCGGTAGCCGCATTGTGGCTTGGCATCCGACCTCGGCTGCAGGAGTACCTATGATGAAAAAATTGCTGACTGCTCTCCTACCAGCAGTATTAGTTGCTAGCTGCACCAACCCTGAGGTGATTCCGTACGCGCCTACCCCGGCGACCTACCAGCCGGTTTTTCCCGCTGGCGCCACGTTTGAGCCGGCGGGTTCGGTACCGGCCAACCCGCCGTTGTTGGATAACCTGCTGGGTAGTTTGCGTCCGGATGACCGGAAACCAGAGGACCGGGTGCCGGGCATCGTCGGCCGGGGCAGGTTGATCGTGGGGGTGGACCAGTCGCAGAACCTGCTGAGTTTCCGTGATCCCGTTACCGGTGAGCTGCGTGGCTTTGAGGTCGAACTAGCTCGCGAGATCGCACGTGATATTTTCGGCAGCCCCGACAAGGTCGATTTCCGGTTCGTAGATAGCCAGGACACCGTCAAGTTGCTGGAATCCGGGCAGGTAGACATCATGCTGCGGTCCCTATCCATCACTCGCCACACCCAGGATCAGATGTTCTTTTCGGTGCCGTATCTGTCCACCGGCACCCGCATGCTGGTGATGGAGTCATCCGGGCTCGGATCTGTGGAGGATTTGGGCGGGCGTACTGCGTGTGCGCTGAAAGACTCCACGGCGATTCAGCTGATCCGCCAGTACAATCCGCGGTCAAACATCATGGCGACGAACTCGTGGTCAGACTGTTTGGTGCTGCTGCAGCAGGGAAATGTGGACGCTATCGTCGCCCATGACACGATTTTGGCGGGAATGGCCGCCCAGGACCCATATCTGCGGATCGTCGGAAGGTCCCTGAGCTTGGAGAACTTTGGCGTCGGTATCGCCAAGCCGGGCTCGCGGCATGATACGACAGGACTGATTCGTCAGGTCAATTCCACTATTGAGCGCATCGTCGCCGACGGCACCTGGTGGGACATTTACAACCGCTGGCTAGCCAGCTACCAGTTCATTAAGGGCCCACCACCCATCATTTATCGCGCAGAAGGGGATCACCAGTGACTGAGGAGAATGCACACACCGAAGCCGTCCCTTACAATCCCTTCGCCGACGATGACACCAGTGGCCAAATCCGCGCGCTGGTCGAAGACCTCGATCACCTGCGCGACTCCGTCACCCACACCTCCGCGGTTCCCTTCGACCCGTTCGCGGATGATGAAGACGAAGACGATGTTGAGCTAGATACCGCAGCTGTCCTTGCTGTTGCGGGCGTTCCGGATGCTACTGAGTCGGAGGATGTGAGCAGCCGGAGCCGTCGTGAAGCACTGTCTACGTTCCGTCAGCGCCGCGGGACGACGCGCGCCGGCCGCACCGTGGCCGACGGCATGGTGCAACTGCCCTTCGTCGCGTTGACCAACGCCCAGGATGCTGTGATCGAACCGGACCCGTCGGTTGAGCCGCCGACGCTGCAGCCCGGCGATATGGTCGCTGGCCAATACGAGGTTCTTGGCGTGATCGCGCACGGCGGCATGGGCTGGATCTACCTGGCTAATGACCGCAATGTCTCTGGCCGGTGGGTGGTGCTCAAGGGCATGATTTCAGGTGGCAACCCGCGCGATCACGGTACCGCCGAGGCCGAGCGGGAGTTCCTGGCGGATATCACGCACCCGGAGATTGTGAAGATTTATAACTTCATCGACGATCCGCGCGTGCCGGGTGGGTTCATTGTCATGGAGTACGTGGGCGGGCCGTCGCTGCTGGATCGACGGCGTGAACAACCCGGCAATGTGTTCCCGGTTGACATCGCCATCGCCTACATTCTGGAGATCCTGCCGGCGCTCGAATACCTGCACTCGCGCGGCGTGGTGTACAACGACCTGAAGCCGGACAACATCATCGTCACGGAAGACCAGGTGAAGTTGATTGATCTGGGCGCGGTTTCCGGTATCGGTGCCTTCGGCTACATTTACGGCACCAAGGGGTATCAAGCACCGGAGGTGGCCAGCTCGGGCCCGTCCGTCGCATCTGATATTTACACCGTGGGCCGGACCCTTGCGTCGTTGGTGTGCTCGCTCCCCGTGGTAGACGGCCACTTCGCCCCAGGGCTACCAACTCCATTCGAAGAACCACTGTTTCGCAGGCACTTATCGCTGTACCGTTTATTGCTGCGCGCCACCCATGAGGACCCAACCCAGCGGTTCCGCGACATCCACGAGCTCCGCACCCAGCTGTACGGCGTGCTCCGCGAAATCATCGCGGTCCGCGACGGGAAGCAATACCCCGCGCAGCACTCCCTGTTTTCCCCGCAACGTACCACCTTCGGCACGAAACACCTGGTGTTTCGCACCGACCAGCTTATCGACGGCATTGAGCGCACAGTCCGCATCACCTCACCGGAAGTCGTGGCTGCCCTACCCACCCCGCTGATTGACCGCACCGACACGGGTGCCGCCCTACTTTCTGGTTCTTCCTATGCTGAACCTTCCGAAGCGCTCGAAACGCTCCGCGGGGCTATGCAAAACCCGGAGTACGAAGGGTCAGCCGAGATCCCGCTCGGGGTGGTCCGCGCACTCCTTGACCTCGGTTTTGTTGCTGAGGCCCGCAACTGGCTGAGCTCCCTGGCTGCCATGTTGGAACCTGACTGGCGTTTCCAATGGCATTCGGGGATCACTGCGCTGCTCCTCGACGACTTCGCCACCGCCCAAATCCACTTCAACAACGTGCTCACCATCCTGCCGGGCGAGGCCGCCCCGAAGTTGGCGCTGGCCGCCGTCGATGAGCTACTCCTGCAACAAGCCGACCTGCAGTCCACTGCCCTGCTGACCCCGGACGTCGCAAAGGCAACAGCAGAGCTCGGCTCCTCCATGGCCGACCTCGACATCGCCTTCCTTGACAGCCTCGAAAACACCTGGTCACACGTCACCCAAGACCCAATGGCCCTGCGCTTCCACTCCCTCCGGCTTTACCGACTCGTCTGGGCCACCAACCCCACCACCGTCTCCTCTGCCTTCGGCATGTCCCGGCAGCTCATGGCCGAAAACCACCTCGAGCTCGCCGTCAGCGCCCTCGACCGAGTCCCCCAAAACTCCCGCCACCACCGCATGGCAAAACTCACCACCATCCTCCTGCTCATCAGCGACAACCTCACCGAATCCCGCATCCGCCGCGCTTCCCGACGCCTCGAAGAAATCCCCACCAACGAACCCCGCCTGCTCCAGATCCGCATCGCAGTCCTCGGCGCAGCCCTTACCTGGCTCCGCACCAACAACCTCGACCAAGCCGCCAGCCCCAACGATCTCTTCGACCACCCCTTCACCCAACGAGGACTACGCACCGGACTCGACGAAAACCTCCGACTCCTCGCCCGCTCCGCCCCCTTCGCCCGCCACCGCTACGCACTCGTAGACATGGCAAACGCGGTGCGGCCCACGACGTGGTTTTAGTGGGGCACCGCGTCCCCGCGAAATTTAGCGTACCGATGGGATTTTCCGAGCCGTTTTCGTCCCATCCGTACGCTCGATTTCCGCGTGGGCTAGTTTTCCTCCCCCGAGGGATCCTTTTGAGTGGGTTGCACAGTCTAACTAAGTGTGAGCACTTTTAATTTTGACATTCATCCACAGCGTTTCTCTGACCTGAAGCGTTCTGATATCCGTTCGGGACGATGGGTCCCTTTTGTCCCGGGGATTTATGTGCCTCGGGGTTGTTCCGTCAATCGGATCGGTGCGGCCCGGGCATTGCATTTACGATATCCGACGGCAACAATCGGCGGTTATGCTGCACTTTTATTCCACGGTGTGCCGTTTTGGGGAGACTCTGCGATAGCGCTCGGCCATGTGGTTTCGAATCATGCGCGCGTCGATCCGCATTTCCGGTTGCTCCGCGGCACGGAGTTTTCCCCGTTCTCTGGACTCGACCCCGCCTACCCCGAACTGACCTGCACAGATGTCGCGACAGCCACAGTGGATTGCCTGGTCGACCTGGCAAAGGAACGAGAGCAATGGTGGACCACTATCATCCCAGGCATGTCGCTTCCCGACGTCCGCTGCATCCACATCATTGATGCTGCCCGCAATTACGCCGGGCTCACCAACACCCAGCTACGCAAAGCTGCTCGCCACCGCTTTGATCGATGCAGGTTATCACGGCTGCTTAAACACTCGATCCCCAATTCAGGATCGCCCCAGGAAACCACACTCCGGTTGCTTTTAACGCAGATCTTCCCCGGACTGGTGTGCCAACACGAAGTGCGGAACGGCTCAAAACTAGTCACCGTCATTGACTTCGCTTGGCCCATGCTCAAGGTCGCCATCTACTACGACGGACACCACCACAACATTGTGTCAACAGCAAACCGCGACAAAGAAATCGATGCCTACCTGCAAGAAAACGGGTGGCGAGTACTTCGCGTCACCAAATCAATGGTCACTCCGGAACGCCGGGATCAGTTGTTGTGGCGGGTCGGGAAGTTGATCGCGCTGGCACACAAAATTTAGCGTACGGATGGTACAAAAATTGCGAATTTCGTCCCATCCGTACGCTAAATTCCGCCTAGCAACCACTACGCCAACGCCACGGCGTACCGCGCGATTGCCAGCTCTTCGTTGGTCGGCACGACGCAGATCTTGACTTTGGATTCGGGTGCGGAGATGATCCGTGGTTCGGAGGATCGGATCTCGTTGAGTTCTGGGTCGATGATGATGCCGAATTCTTCCATGTCGGCGAGCGCATCGGCTCGGACGTGGAAGTCGTTTTCGCCGACGCCTGCGGTGAAGGTGATGGCGTCGACGCGACCGAGGGCGATCATGTAGGCGCCGATGTATTTACGCAGGTTGTGGATGTAGATGTTGTAGGCGAGCCAGGCGTCCTGGTCCTCTTCTTCAATCATGGCGCGCAGTTCGCGGAAGTCGTTAACTCCGGAGATGCCTTTCACGCCGGATTTTTTGTTGAGGAGGGTGTCTACTTCATCTACGGACATGCCGTTTCGCAGCAGGTGGAACACGATGCCGGGGTCGATATCGCCGGAGCGGGTGCCCATGACGATGCCGGCGAGTGGCGTCATGCCCATAGAGGTGTCTACGGCGCGGCCGTTGTGAACTGCGGAAATGGAGGCGCCGTTGCCGAGGTGGCACACGATCTGCCGGGTGTGGTCGGCTTCGCGGCCGATGAGGTCCGGGACCTGCTGGGATACGTATTCGTGGCTGGTGCCGTGGAAGCCGTACCGACGAATGCCTTGGGATCCTGCTACTTCTGCGTTGATCGCGTAGAGCGCGGCCGCTGGTGGCAGGGAGTGGAAGAAGCCGGTGTCGAAGACCGCGACGTGCGGAATGTCTGGCAGTAGTTCGCGGGCGACTTCGATGCCGATGATGTTCGCCGGATTGTGCAGCGGCGCAAGCGGGATGAGGTCGCGGACCATCCCGAGAATCTCATCGGTAATGACGGCAGGCTGGGAGAACAGCAAACCGCCGTGCACCACACGGTGACCGACAGCGGTGATGTCCAGGGAGGATGGGCCGATGCCGTGTTCGTCCAGCATTTCGAAGACGCGCCCCAGGCCAACGCTGTGGTCTTCAAGCGGCAGCTCCTCGACCCACTTCTCGCCAGCATGCTTAATGGTGATGCGACCGACTGGCTCGCCAACCTGCTCCACCAGGCCAGAGGCGAAGGGGTCGTCGGTGGCGTCGGCGGTTGGGTCGATGATCTGGAACTTGATCGAGGACGATCCAGAGTTCAGTACGAGGGCTAGCGTCACTGAGCACCTCCCGCTTGGATGGCCGTAATGGCCACGGTGTTGATGATGTCTGGGACGGTTGCACCTCGGGAAAGGTCGTTGACCGGCTTGTTCAGACCCTGCAGGATTGGGCCAACGGCGAGGGCGTGTCCGGTGCGCTGCGCCGTCTTGTAGCCGATGTTGCCGGCTTCGAGGTCTGGGAAGATGAAAATGTTGGCGCGACCTGCGACCTCAGAGTTTGGCATCTTCTTTGCTGCGACTCCCGGGTCGACGGCGGCATCGAACTGCAGTGGGCCGTCGACAAGCAGTGCAGGGTTAAGCTCGCGTGCCTTCGCGACGGCGGCAGCGCAGCGATCCACGTCCGGGCCGCTACCCGACGTGCCGGTGGAGTAGGACAGCATCGCCACGCGCGGGTCGAGGCCAAATTGGGAGGCGGTGCGTGCGGATACGGCGGCGATCTCGCCGAGCTGGTCGGCGGTCGGGTTCGGGTTCACGGCGCAGTCACCGAATGCCCACAGGCGGCCACGCATGACCATGAGGAAGATGGAGGACACCACGGACGCATCCGGGGCCGTCTTGATGATCTGGAAGGACGGCTTGATGGTGTGCGCGGTGGTGTGGTTGGCGCCGGAGACCATGCCATCGGCGAGGCCCTTGTGCACCATCATGGTGCCAAAGTATGAGATATCTCGCATTGTTTCGCGAGCCTGCTCTTCGGTGACGCCCTTGTGCTTGCGCATCTCGTAGAAATCGGCGGCGAATTCCTCGGCCAACGGGGAGGTCAGGTGGTCCACGATGTTGGCCTTGGATAGGTCAAGGCCCAGCTCGTCAGCGCGCGCCTTCACGACGCCCGGCTCACCCAAAATCGTAAGCTTCACCGTATCGTCTACCAGCAAAAAGTGTGCTGCCTCCAGGATGCGATCGTCGTCGCCTTCCGGGAGCACGATGTGCGTGCCTGCTTCGCGGGCACGCCCCAGCAGCCAATCCGCAAACACTTCCGCACTCATGACGGGTTCTACTGCAACATCAAGGTTCGGTACTGGCTGATCTGCGCTGAATACCCCGAGCACCGTCGCCCCGAGTTCCTGGGCATGCAGCACGGATAGATCCGCGCGTGGAGTGCGCTCATCAGCGAGAATGAGCATCCCCACGCCGAGTGCTGCGGCGGCCTTTGCGTCGTAGTCAATGGAGCCGGTGCCGGTGAGGAGGACTGGGCCGTCGGCAAGCGGGCGTGATGCGAGGATCTCGGAGAGCTCCATGACACCGTCAGCGAGCGGGCGGACGCGCATTCCGTTGGCCTGGGCCAATGCGTCGTAATCGTAGCCATCGAGAGTGCGTCCGACCGAGGTGAGCAGGACTGAGTTGGTCATGCTATCCCTTTCTAGTGACTGAATAAGGCACAATCATGAAGTGCCGTGTGATTCACAACGGAATCTTACAGAAAGTGTGGCGTTTCGACACTCGTTTTACCGTTCAGCAACCTTTAGCAAACTCCGAAAATTTGGTATGCTAGCAGGTCGAATTAAATCCAGAACTAAACAAAGGATGCTAGCCACCTATGTCTCGACCGCTTCGTGTTGCTGTGATCGGCGCCGGCCCAGCCGGAATCTATGCTTCTGACATTCTGATGAAGTCTGGACAAGAGGTGAGCATCGACCTCTTCGAGCGCATGCCCGCTCCGTTCGGTCTCATCCGTTATGGTGTCGCCCCGGACCACCCACGTATTAAAGGCATCGTAAATTCGCTGCACCGGGTGCTGGATCGTGAGGAGCTGCGCCTGCTCGGTAACGTCAACATCGGCAAGGATGTGACCGTCGATGAGCTGCGTGAATTCTACGACGCCATTATCTTCTCCACCGGCGCCACCTTGGACCGAGACCTTGACATCCCTGGTATTGACCTCGACGGTTCTTACGGCGCCGCCGACTTCGTTGGTTTCTACGACGGCAACCCGAACTTCAAGCGCACCTGGGATCTGTCCGCCACCTCCACCGCCGTGATCGGCGTGGGCAACGTGGGCCTGGACGTGGCTCGTATCCTCGCTAAGACCGCGGACGAGCTGCATGTCACCGAAATCCCGGACAACGTGTACGAAACCTTGAAGGAAAACAAGGCTACCGAAATTCACGTGTTCGGTCGCCGTGGCCCAGCCCAGGCCAAGTTCACCCCGCTGGAACTGAAGGAACTGGACCACTCCCCAACCATCGAAGTCATCGTGGATCCAGAGGACATCGACTACGACGAAGCCTCCATTGAGGCACGCCACGCCTCCAAGTCTGTGGATCTGGTGTGCCAGACCCTGGAAGGGTACGCCATGCGCGAGCCAAAGGGTGCACCCCACAAGCTATACATTCACTTCTTCGAATCCCCAGTGGAGATCATTGGAGAAAACGGCCGCGTGACTGCGTTCAAGACGGAGCGCATGGAGCTCGACGGCTCCGGCGGAGTGAAGGGCACCGGCAAGTTTACCGAATGGCCAGTGCAGTCGGTCTACCGCGCCGTGGGCTACAAGTCCGACGAGATGCCCGAGGTCCCATTCGACCCAGCCAAGAATGTCATCCGTAACGATGGTGGCCACGTCATCACTCATGAAGGCGAAATCGTTCCGGGCCTGTACACCACCGGCTGGATTAAGCGCGGCCCGGTGGGGTTGATTGGCAACACCAAGTCCGATGCTAAGGAAACCACCGACATGCTGCTCGCGGACTACGCGGACGGCAAGCTGACCCCGGCTGCATCCCCAGAGCCGGACGCTGTCACCGCGTTCCTGGATTCCCGCAATATCCCATTTACCACCTGGGATGGCTGGTACCAGCTCGATGCCGCCGAGAAGGCGCTGGGCGAAGCCGAGGGCCGCAAGCGGAAGAAGATTGTGGAATGGGACGAGATGGTGAAGCATTCCCGTAAGAACATTGCGGATAGCTAACCACCCCCTTTTCACCTGCAGCTAACGTCGGCAAAACCACATGCAGTTTTTTCACGCTGTGGTTTTGGCCGACTTTTTGCGTTATTTTTCGCGTCAAGGTGGCTAACCTCATTACACTTTTCCCTATGAGTTACCACTTCGAAGTTTCGCAGCTCAAGGACCTCTCCGCTCTCGATGTACACGAGGTGTACAAGTTGCGCGTGGGCATTTTCGTGGAAGAGCAAAACACCGCCTACAAAGAAGTGGACGAGATCGACGCTTTGCCGACCACTCGCCACATCCTGGTGTGGTCCTCTGAGAACAAGGAAGAACTGCTGGGCAACATTCGCGTGTACGAATGTGAAGTTGACGGAAAAGATGTCATGCGCCTGGGGCGCGTCTGCGTTGCCGAGTCCGAGCGTGGCACGGGACTGGCGAAGAAGCTGATGGAGTTCACCATCAACTTCGCTGATGAGACGTACCCGGATAAGGACCTGGTGCTGGACGCCCGCACTCCGTTGGTGGGCTGGTATGAGAAGTTCGGCTTCCGCCAGATCGCCGAGGAGTACCCGTTCGCGGACATCACGCTCACCCCGATGATGAAACTGCACTAGTATGCTCGTCGCCCAGCTTGATGACCTCACACCTCGCCAGGTGTGGGAGCTTCTGAAATTGCGTGTCGATGTGTTCGTGGTGGAGCAACACTGCCCCTACCAGGAGATCGACAGCATTGACCTCACCGCGATGCACATCCTGGCGTACGACGGCCCGCTGGTCGGTTATGCCCGCGTGTACGCCGAGGAGGGAGTGTGGCACCTGGGGCGGCTCTGCGTCGGTAAGCAGGCGCGCGGCACGGGGCTGGCACAGGAGATCATGCACAGGGCACTGCAGCTTTGCGACGGCCCGGTCGAGCTCACCGCTCAAACCCCACTGGTGTCCTGGTACGAGGCGTTCGGCTTTGAGGTCTCGGGCGAGGAATTCGACTGGGACGGCATCCCTCATACCCCGATGCGCAAAAAGTTTCTGCGATAATTCTCACGGTTACAATGATGTAATTCAGTTCTAGGGTTGGGGTTATGACTGTCATTGACCCCACCGCCACTATCAACGAATATCTCAGCCGCGAAGACTGGCGGGTCAACGCGAACGCCAACCAGGACTACTCCCTCGGCGGGTTGATCCTCAACGCCAGCGGCAAAATGATCGCCAATTACTGGCTCGACAACGTCTTCACCCCGGAGGCTGCCGCCGCCCACCGCGACGGCGACATCCACATCCATGACCTGGACATGCTCGGTGGATATTGTGCCGGCTGGTCCCTGCGTGCACTGCTCACCGAAGGGTTCGGTGGGGTGCCCGGCGCAATCTCCTCGAAGCCGCCCCGCCACCTGTCCAGCGCCCTCGGGCAGATGGTGAACTTCTTGGGCACCTTGCAGAACGAATGGGCCGGGGCCCAAGCGTTCTCCTCCTTTGACACCTACCTCGCGCCTTACGTGCGGCTCGACGGCTTGGGCTACGAGCAGGTGCACCAGGCGATCCAGGAATTCGTCTTCAACCTGAATGTGCCGTCCCGCTGGGGAACCCAAACCCCATTCACGAACGTCACGTTGGACTGGGTGTGCCCCGCGGACCTCGCGGAGGATTACCCGATCGTGGGCGACGAGCCATGCGACTTCACCTATGGCGAGCTACAGGCCGAGATGGACCTGATTAACCGCGCCTTCATTGATGTGCTGTCCGAGGGCGACGCCGACGGCCGCCCCTTCACCTTCCCCATCCCGACCTACAACATCACTCGCGACTTTGACTGGGACTCCGAAAACGCCCAGGCGCTGTTCACGATGACCGCGAAGTACGGGCTCCCTTACTTCCAGAACTTTATTAATTCGGAGCTGAACCCCGGTGACATCCGCTCCATGTGCTGCCGTCTGCAGCTCGACCTTCGCGAGCTGCTGAAACGAGGAAACGGCCTGTTTGGTTCCGCGGAGCAAACCGGATCGATCGGCGTGGTGACCCTCAACTGCGCTCGGCTCGGGTTCACGTGCGAAACGGAAGGAGAGATCCTCGCTGAGGTGACGAGGTTGGTGGGGCTGGGCGTCGATACGCTTGAGCGCCGACGCGCGACCGTAACCCGCCTGCTTGAGCAGGGCCTTTACCCCTACACCGCGCGCTGGCTCCCCAGCCTCGACAACCACTTCTCCACCATCGGCGTCAACGGCGTCAATGAGATGATCCGCAACCTGACCGGCGGCACAATCGCCACCGACCCCGACATCGCGCTGCGGCTCCTCGACCACATTCGCGCCCTCCTCGTCGAAGCACAAGAAACCACCGGTCACCTCTACAACCTGGAGGCCACCCCCGCCGAAGGCGCCACCTACCGCTTCGCCAGGGCAGATGCTGCGCGCTACCCAGGAATCATCCAAGCCGGCACCGCCGAGGAACCCTACTACACCAACTCCACCCAGCTGCCCGTCTCCCACACCCCGGACCCATTCCGGGCGCTAGAGCTCCAAGACGAGCTGCAACGCAAATACACCGGCGGCACCGTCCTGCACCTCTACATGGGCGCCTACCTTTCCTCCGGCAAGGAATGCGCGCTCCTGGTCAAACGGGCCCTATCAAACTTCTCGCTCCCCTATGTCACCATCACCCCGACCTACTCCATCTGCCCGCAGCATGGCTACCTCGCGGGAGAAGTCCCGGTATGTTCCTGTGGCTCCCCCACCGAGGTATGGACCCGCGTGATGGGATACTTCCGCCCGGTGGCCAGCTTCAACACCGGCAAGAAGGGCGAATTCCATGAGCGCGTCTACTTCGCCTCCTGACCTCCCCATCGCCGGAGTCATTCCCTTCTCCGCCACCGACTGGCCAGGACACCTCACCATCACAGCCTTCACCCAAGGCTGCCCCCTGACCTGCTACTACTGCCACAACCCGGCCCTGCAACAGGTCGGGCCAGGCGTTAAGTTTCCGTGGTCCTTGCTGGAACAACGACGCGGACTTATCGACGCCCTCGTCATCTCCGGCGGCGAACCCACCATGCACCCAGGGCTTGGCTCCTTCATAGCTACCGTGCATTCGCGCGGATACCCCGTGGGCCTGCACACCAGCGGATACCGACCAAAAGCAATCGCCACGCTCTTGGCCTCGGAAAACACCCGACCCGACTGGGTGGGGCTCGATGTGAAATGCCTGCCCGGCTCATCTTCCGAGGTTGGGCTCACCCCACGAGCTGCAGCCGGAAGCTGGCAGTCCCTCGAGCTGCTCACCGACGCCGACGTTCCCTTACAAGTACGCACCACGGTGTGGCCCGGCTCTGTCTTGGAAGCCGAATTGCCATTGCTCCAGCAGCGCGTCGCCAGCTACGGGCATCACCTTGTCGTGCAACAAGCCCGCGGAGTGGATGCCAACGGGCGGTATCAGGTGGCTTGAGGATTCTTGGGGTGTGGTTTGGGGCTTGGTTTGGGGTGTGGTTTGGGGCTTGGTTTGGGGCTTGGTTTGGGGCTTGGTTTGGGGCTTCACACCGGCCACTTTGGCCTCATTATTTGCAGCCCGTAGGCGCTGCTGGTCGGCTGCCCTCGTTGGCCCCGACATTACCCTCCCGAAGTTCGGGCTCGTCGCAGCGTTTTTGAGGCAACCTCGGGGGCGTAATGTCGGGCTCGAGGCTCTGTCCCACCAATCTCGGGGCCGTAATGTCGGGGTCAACGCCCTAACCGATCATCAAGTTGTTTGGCTTAGGCGTTTATCGAGGGCGTCGTTGTAGTAGCTTCCGGACTTTGTGGATGAATTCGGATTCGCCTTGGACCATTGTTTTTAGTTCTTTTCGCCCTACGTGCAGAATGTGATATCCCGCGGCGAGAATCTTGTCATTGCGTTCTTTCTCTTCCGCCCATTTCTTCTCTTCACCAAAATCCGTGTACTTGGATTTTCCGTCGACTTCCACGACAAGCCATTCTTGAATAAGAAAGTCAACGCGACATCCTTCGATCTCGATCTGCAGGAAGAAATCGTGTATGCCAGCTTCGATAAGTTGTGCCCGGGCCCAGGATTCTAGTGGGCTTTCCGCTCTTGGGGATGCCAGTTCCATTGCCCGCCGAGCTTTGCTCACCCCAGGTAGGCGACGGAAGCGACTTAGTTGGGCGTCGATGCTTTCCATGTTCGTTTGCTGGGTATAAAGCACGTAGTCGATAGCCGCTAGGCCCTCAGCTAAAGTTCCAGTTCGCGCGATATCAATGACTGTTCTCCGGCCACGAGTAACTCTGACGCCTTTGTGGATGGTCCAATCGTCGTCGTGAAGCTGCCAATGCCGATATTCCACACCCGTTTGCCAGCGCTTTCGCGACGGCGCGCACACCCCACCCGGCAAACACAACTCCACTGGGCCGTTGCGCAACACCGGAATTCCGGTTACACGCGCAGCAGCCTTACCGACGAGCACTGCCCGATACGCCGCCATCCCCACAGCAATCGCGCGGATTTCCTCTTGTTTCCACCACTGCTGACTCTCAAAATACTCTCGGTGAACTATGACCTCCGGCGTCAGCTCTATTGCATCCGGAAAATCGCGCCTCATTTCCAAGGCGCGAGCGTAGCTCAGCGCACGCAAATAACATAACTTCCCCGATATGAAATCCCCCGAATTCATGCCAATATCATGCTGCATTCAGCGATAGCTCGCAAGCCGACCGGCTTTCTCCCCGACATTACCCTCCCGAAGTTCGGGCTCGCCGCAGCGATTTTGGGGCAACCTCGGGGGCGTAATGTCGGGGTCAACGCGAAGCAACCAACCCGGCGCTATTCCATCACGCTGACGGCTGACGAAGCAGCGACTGCCCGTTCGCGCGCAGTCTCCACGTTTTCGCCGGTGGCGACGGCCACACCCATGCGTCGTTTTTCGCCGGCGGTTGGTTTGCCGAAGATGCGAATGTCGGATTCTGGGACGGCTAGCGCGTTAGCTACCCCAACGTACCGCACTGGCCCTTCGGAGGACCCGTAGATCACGGATGATGCGCCTGGGGATACGAGGGTGACATCGATCGGGAGCCCGAGAATGGCGCGGGCGTGGAGTTCGAATTCGGAGAATCGTTGGGAGGCGAGGGTGACGAGTCCGGTGTCGTGCGGACGCGGGGAAACTTCGGAGAAGTAGACGTCGTCGCCAGAGATGAAGAGCTCGACACCGAAGATGCCGCGGCCACCGAGGGCTCCGGTGATGCGGGCTGCGACGGAGCGGGCATTTTCGAGTGCGGTTTCAGTCATGGCCATCGGTTGCCAGGATTCCACGTAGTCGCCGTCGACTTGGCGGTGGCCGATGGGTTCGCAGAACCAGGTGGCGTCGTTGCCGGTGGCAGGGTCGATGGAACGGACTGTGAGGAGGGTGATTTCGTAGTCAAAGTCGACGAAGCTTTCGATGATAACGCGGCCGGAGTCGACGCGCCCGCCGGACATGGCGTAGTCCCAGGCGGTGTCGATGTCGGCAGCCGAGCGAAGGACAGATTGGCCCTTGCCGGAAGAGCTCATCACTGGCTTAACGACGCACGGATACCCAATATTCTCCACCGCTGACGCGAATTCTTCCTTCGTGGATGCGAATTCGTAAGCCGAGGTCGGTAGCCCCAGTTCTTCGGAGGCAAGTCGGCGGATGCCTTCCCGATTCATCGTAAGTTGGGTTGCTCGGGCGGTTGGGATGACCGTCGTCCCGCCTTCTTCAAGCTCGGCGAGCGCGTCAGTGGCAATCGCTTCGATCTCTGGGACGATGAACTGAGGGTTAATCTGATTAGCCAGTTCCTTCACCGCGTCCGCATTCGTCATGTCAATGACGTATGCGCGGTGCGCAACCTGGTGCGCCGGGGCGTTTTCATAGCGGTCAACAGCATGCACTTCGACGCCGAGGCGCTGCAGCGCAATAGTTACTTCTTTGCCGAGCTCTCCCGAGCCGAGGAGCATGACGCGGGTGGCGTTGTCTGTTAACGGGGTACCGATATTTTCAGGGGTGTACATGGTGCAATCATAATCCGGGAGCATTGTCGCATCGTGGTGACAGGCACTACTACCGCAAAAGCGGTGCCTCGGATCACCGAGCACACCGCTTTTACAACAGCTAGCTAAGTACTAGCTTTCTTTACGACGCTTCGCCACAAAGTACAGGCCGAGAGCTAGCAGGAGCGCAGCAACTGCTGAAAGGCCTACAACGTTCGCGCCGGTCGATGCCAACATCTTCTTCGCAGGAGTCTGCTGAGGTTGGACACCCTTCTGAGCAACTGGAGGCTCATTAGAGATGGAGTCCACTCGATCCTGGCGGTTCGGAACGGAAGGTGCCGGAACCACTATCGGGGCTTTGGTCGATGAGGAAGATGACCCCATATCGGAAGACGATGAACCGCCTTCCTTCAATAGTGCCCACAGCCCGAGCGCACCAAGCACGTAACGCAGATCGAAGCCAGAGGAAGCCTGGACCGTTGTCGTTGTAGTGGTAGGAGCCGCCATCTCAGTGGTGGTCGTCTCGACCGTCGTTGGAACAACCACCTCAGTGGTAGTCGTTTCCGTGGTCACAACAGTGGTCGGCACAACAGTCGTTTCCGTCACCGTGGTAGGAACCGGGGTTTCTACCGTCGTCGTCACGGTAGTAGGAACCTCAGTGGTGCTCGTAACCGTCACTGGAACTTCCGTCGTCACCGTCACAGTGGTTTCCGAAGGAGTTGGCTCGCTCGTGGTAACGGTAGTGGTAGGTGACGGCTTGTCCACCATAACGACCTTGTTGTCTTCCGCATCTTCCAGCTTGTAGTGACCATCGCTGTCTTTGACACCAACCTGAACTTTTCCGTCACCAGCAACATGGAAGATGATGCTTTCCGCAACTTCGTAGCCCTGTGGCGCAGTGACCTCGGTGAGCTGATATACGCCTGGCTCCGCAGAGAACTCACGCGGCTTGTTTCCAGAAGTCCATTCCTCGATGAGTGCCGTTACTGGCTCATCCCAAGCAATACCAACCTTGGACAAGGTCATCTTCGCGCCAGCTAGCTCATCCTTCTGCCCCAACGCGACCTTCGAAAGCAAAACCTTGGTCAGTGGAGCTTGCTCCGCCTCGTTGATCACGGTCAGCTGATTCTTCTCCGCGACTGCAACCTTTACACTGTTGACCGTTTGCTGAACGTCAGAGGTGGACACCTCACCCTTAGCATTCACAGTGAACGTAATGTCGGAAACGACCTTGTATCCCTTAGGAGCTGCGGTTTCCTTGAAGACATACTCGCCTGGAGCGACGCTAATCCGGTGTGGCTTATCAGTGGATACCCATGAGTCGACCTTAGAACCGTCAGACTTCTTCAACACAGTGATCTGCGCACCAGGAAGCTCCGTGCCATTCAGATCGACCTTAGAAATTTCAATATCGTGATTCGCCACAGACTCTTCTTTTTTGGTCCACTCGACAGTCCGGGTAAGTGGAGTCTTTTGTTCGGAATAGGTCACGATGGTGGTTTGCTGACGAACGTTATCCTTCACTGCATGAACGATCGCGCCACCCACACCGGCGTTAGGCACCTCAATATCAAACTTGACCGAAGTGGCGTTCGGATCCACCTTTACGTAAAACTTGTTGGATTCCTTGTTTACGAGAGACTGCCCCTCCCCGAGTTTCACTGAGAACTCTGCTCCTGCAGGAGTGGTCTCGAACTCGAATGGGCCGACAACGCCGTCCTTCTCAGTTACCTTGTCCTTGTTGATCTGCTCAATGCTTTCAATGCGCTCAGAACCAATGTTGTTCTTGCCAACTAGGTAATCATAGAGCTTCTTTTGCCCTTCCTGCAGCGCGGACAGTTCCTTACGGGAGGCACCATTAAATTGGTTGATTCCTTTGTAACTGTACCCGTCGGTAAAGTGCCAAATAGCAGCTTGTGTTTGAGCGATAGCGCTCTTCTTGTTTAGTTCCCCCGATTCGGCACCGATGGTGTTAGCCAAAGATTCAAGGGACACTGCCGGATAGCTATTTTCTACAATCCAATTAACTTTGTCCGCATTTTTCACAAACTGGTTGTTGCCAGCAAAATTGCTCCAGGAAGTAAATTGGCCATCGACACTCGCTGAGATATCGATGGGAACATCAGCCTCGACACAATAGGACTGACCATTGAAGCTTTCGCTAACAAGTTTGAAGAGCTGCGTATCTCTACTTTTACCGTCTTCAGAAGCGATCAGGTAGCCCTTCTCCCCCGAAGACACCTTTACGCCGTCGCCAATACGGGGCTCTGCCGCATTCGCACCCGACAATGAAACGAACATTGCAGGGACCAAAACCAAAATGGCCGTCAAAAGCGCCACAAGCTTCCTGTGCGCTTGCCACCCACCGACTGGGGCCATATCTCACCTCTCAAATTGCGTGCTCTACCTAATCCGATCAACACATGCGGGATCGTGTTTTCATTAGTTAGGACACAGCTTTAGACCTAGTTAGCAAAGGGGGAAAGAGCCTTCCCACCCCTTGTCATTCCACTAGAAAATTGTTGACAGGTGAATAATAGCTCCCTTAATCACATTTACAAAATCCTTAGAGGAATATGTGGATATGATTAAGGGCACACAGTTCAGGGCCCTAGTCAGCCATCACATCATGGCGCACGATGGTCTGGTCACGACCAGGCCCAACGCCGATGTAAGAGATCTGGCAGCCGGAGAGTTCTTCAAGGCGAAGCACGTAGTCTTGCGCCTTCTGCGGGAGCTCTTCGAAAGTCTTGCAGCCGGTGATGTCTTCGTCCCAGGCTGGCATGGTCTCGTAGATCGGGGTGGCGTGGTGGAAATCGGACTGGGTCATCGGCATTTCGTCGAAGCGCTTGCCGTCCACGTCGTAGGCGACACAGATCGGAATTTCACCGATGCCGGTGAGCACGTCCAGCTTGGTCAGGAACAGGTCGGTAAAGCCGTTGACGCGGGATGCGTAGCGGGCAATCACGGAGTCGTACCAGCCACAGCGACGCTTGCGTCCGGTGTTCACACCGATCTCGCCACCGGTGGTCTGCAGGTATTCGCCCCACTTGTCAAACAGCTCGGTTGGGAATGGGCCGGCGCCAACGCGGGTGGTGTAGGCCTTGATGATGCCCAGGGAGTGGGTGATGCGGGTCGGGCCAATGCCGGAGCCCACGCACGCACCACCTGCGGTGGGGTTGGAGGAGGTCACGAACGGGTAGGTGCCGTGGTCCACGTCGAGCATGGTGGCCTGGCCGCCCTCCATGAGGACGTGCTTTCCCTCATCCAGCGCCTTGTTCAGTTCCAGCTCAGTTTCGATGACCATCGGGCGCAGGCGGTCCGCGTAGGACAGGAAGTACTGCACGGTTTCTTCCGCAAGGATGGCCTTGCGGTTGTACATCTTCACCAGCATCTGGTTCTTCACGTCCAGTGCGGATTCGATCTTTTGGCGCAGGATGGACTCATCGAAGATGTCCTGCACTCGGATACCGACGCGGGCAACCTTGTCAGCGTAGGTTGGGCCAATGCCACGACCGGTGGTGCCGATGGCGCGCTTGCCCAGGAAGCGTTCCTGAACTCGGTCCAGCACCTGGTGGTATGGGGCCACCACGTGCGCGTTAGCGGAGATACGCAGGCGGGAAGCGTCGCAGCCACGCGCGATGAGGCCGTCCATTTCCTCGAACAGGGCCTCAAGGTTGATCACAACACCGTTGCCGAGGATCGGGGTGGCGTTCTCCGAAAGCACACCAGCAGGCAGGAGCTTGAGCTCATACTTTTCCCCGCCAACCACCACGGTATGGCCGGCATTATTGCCACCATTGGGCTTGACTACGTAGTCAACAACACCGCCGAGGATATCTGTGGCTTTACCTTTGCCCTCATCGCCCCACTGGGCGCCGACAATCACGATTGCAGCCATGTCACGTCACTTCCGATCAACTCGAGTAGCCCCGGCGTACGGCGGGGCAAAAGACGTTAACTAATTCTACATGCCACAAGGGTTTTCACGAACCATTTCCCCAAACTTCCGGGGGCATCCCTGGGTTGTCCGAAGTGGGGACGAGCGCCGCAACAGCAGACTGGCGCGATAGGCCGCACACTTGCAGCAGATCCACGATCAAGGAGCGCGTTTGGCCGACGATCATGATGCCGGACAGCGTCGCAGGATCCGCAATGTCGGGGTGGGCCTGCGCTGCTAGTTTCCGCAGCCGCACCGTAAGCTTCGGGATCTCCGGGGACAGCGCAGCATCCGATTTTTGCCAAAACACCTCTGACAGCTCATGCATGATCTCGGAAAGCTCGGTCAGGATCTCCAGTTGGCGCGAGGAGACGGTGGAATGGTCGTCGAGAAGCACGCCCGCGCGACGCACCAGCACGCGGGTGTTGCGCATGGCATTATCGACGGGCCCCAGCACCCGCAAAATGGAGCGCAATTCACGACGCTGCTTCCACATAATCGGCGAGGTCTTCACCACCTCCTTGCCCGTGTGAGCCGCGGCAATCATCGTGTTAATCGCCGCCTGCGAGCTGCGCGCCCGTTCAAGCACGTCAGAAACTTGGCGACCGTCCCGGGCAGAAAGGGCCTCCACCAGCTCTTCCATCACCGCAGCGATCGTCGACAAAATCTTCGCGATCTCCCGGCGCCCATCCTTCAAAGGCGATTTCGGGATCAGCCCCATCATCACCACACCAATGACTCCACCGATTAGGGCGTCAAACATGCGCTCCGGGCCGCCAGCCGTGCCCGGCGGAAAAATCGTCGCGATCAGCACCGATGCGAACGCCGCCTGATTCGCCGCCAGCACTCCCTTATCAATGAACATCACCGCGGTCACCGACACGATCACGCCCACCGCGATCTGCCACACACCAGTGCCCACGTAGTAAATGAGGATGTCGCCCAGCCCAACGCCAACAGCCACGCCGAGCACCAGCTCAATGGAACGACGTACCCGATCCCCGCCCTGCGTCGAAAGCACAATGATCGTGGCCATCGGCGCGAAGAACGGCTGCGGGTGTCCAAACACACGCAAACTTACCCAATACGCCAGGCCTGCCGTGATTCCGAGCTGCAAAATATAAGGCCACGACACCGCCACGCGCTGCGCGCCTTCGCGTAACCTACCGAATGCTTGTTGCCTTATCACACCGCGAGTCTAACCGCTTCGGTAGATTAAAGAACCATGCAACTGCTCTCCATCGACTGTGGCAACAGCAACTTCCCCTCCGATATTCGCCTCCCGGACGTCCCATCCCAGCGCGACCTGAAGTTCTTGGAAGGGATCGCCCGCAGCGCGCTCCCCGAAGACCCCACCCCGTCCCTGGATGACATTCAACGCCAGCCCGATGTGAAACCCCTCGGCGCCCCGCAGCCAGCACCACAGCAACCACTTCGCGACGTCCGCCTCGTCGTCATCGGCTCCGACGCCGCACTCTCCGCAGTCCTCACCCGACTCATGCGCCAAGATGACATGTGGATCCAGGTCGGATTCGTCCCCACCAGCCCCTCAGTTGTCGCCCAGAACTGGGGGCTGCCTAAGGACGCGTGGGAGTTCGCCACCCAAGCAGCAGCGAAACCCGCTCCCCTCATCCGCGACGACGCCGGCATCGCCGTCGCAGGATCCGCCACCATCACCGAGTGGGACAACGCTGAACTCGTGGGCGAAATAATCGTTGACGACCACGTGCTGCTCCACAGCGAACAACAAATTAACAACTTCGGGGCCCGCCTCGTCCCCACATCAGGCGCACCCGGAATCGCCGCCGTCAAACGCATCAACCCCCGCCCGCGGCTATTTAAAAAAGAATACGACCCGGCCACGCTGGCAACAGGACGGGCGCTGCAGGTCGGCGGACAGAACGTGCGCGTGCTTGTCGACGGCATATCCCGCAAACGCCCCGTCGAACGAGCAACCTTCTACCGGCACCTCCGCGACGCCCAACTAGTAATGGGGGCTTAGGAAAAATGATAGGGATTTGTTGCTCGGGGCAAATCCCTATCCCTGACCAGCCTGGGCCTGCGATCAAGCAGCCAGGTGTGGCTGGGCGACGAAATCGAGCGTACGGATGGGACGATTTCGCCGTGAAAAATCCCATTCGTACGCCAAATTCTGTTACTAAATTTAAAATCCCCCTCCCTCACACAATGAGGGAAGGGGATACCGAAGAACCTGTTACTTGGAAACGGTGGTTCCTACGGAGTGCAGGTCCTGGCAAGCTTCGATGATGCGCTCAGCCATGGACTGCTCTGCCTTCTTCAGGTAGGAGCGTGGGTCGTAGACCTTCTTGTTGCCGACTTCGCCGTCGATCTTCAGGACGCCGTCGAAGTTGGAGAACATGTGTGCTGCGACTGGGCGGGTGAACGCGTACTGGGTGTCAGTGTCGACGTTCATCTTGATCACGCCGTAGCGCAGGGCTTCTTCGATCTTTTCCTTCTCGGAGCCGGAACCGCCGTGGAAGACGAAGTCGAATGGGAGGGCGTCGTCGCCGAGGCCGAGCTTCTTGCGGGCTACCTGCTGGCCTTCGAGGAGGACCTCTGGGCGCAGCTTCACGTTGCCTGGCTTATACACGCCGTGCACGTTACCGAAGGTAGCGGCCAGCATGTAGCGGCCGTTTTCGCCGGTGCCGAGGGCGTCGATGGTCTTTTCAAAGTCCTCAGAAGAGGTGTAGAGGTTAGCGCCAGCCTTGGCCTCAACGCCGTCTTCTTCGCCACCGACAACACCGATCTCAACCTCGAGGATGATGTTGGCGGCCTTAGCCTTAGCCAGGAGCTCCTGTGCGATCTCGAGGTTCTCATCGATTGGCACAGCGGAGCCGTCCCACATGTGGGACTGGAACAGAGGCAGCTCACCGCGGTCGACGCGTTCCTGAGAGATTGCCATCAGTGGGCGAACGTACTCGTCCAGAACTTCCTTCTGGCAGTGGTCAGTGTGCAGCGCAACGTTGATTCCGTAGTGCTTAGCAGCCTCGTGAGCGAAGGCAGCCAGTGCAACAGCGCCGGCAACCTTGTTCTTCACAGCCAGACCGGAGCCGAACTCAGCGCCACCGGTGGAGAACTGGATAATGCCGTCAGACTCTGCCTCAGCAAAACCCTTGAGAGCAGCGTTGATAGTTTCGGAAGACGTGCAGTTGATCGCAGGGTAGGCGTAGCCACCCTTCTTTGCGCGATCCAGCATCTCGTTGTAGACCTCAGGAGTTGCAATAGGCATAGTCTAGGACCTCCAAGTTGGGGAAAATTTACCTGCCCTCAATTATGCCTGTGTTTGCGGCGTTTCGCCGTGGCACACAAATTTGGAGGGTGTCACAGCCCCAGTTGATCCACCACCATATGCGCCATCTCACGATGCCCACGCTCGTTAATGTGGAACGGCATGTGAGCCACCGGGCCGGTGGTATCAATAAGTGCCGACACGTACCGCACGTCGTCGGGTGAGCACATGCCGTTTCCAGGAGTTTGACTGCGGACATCAACAAAACCGATGCCCGTGCGACGAGCCAGCTCACGTTGCATCTCCTGGGCTTGCGATTCCATGTCGGCAACCTGGACTGCGGGAACAGGCCCGGGAGCTCCCGGTATGACGCGGGCGAGGCACAGCTGCCCGTTACTCGTAATGCTCGGATAGCCAATCATCGTGATGGTCGCCTGAGGAGCGCGCTCCCGAATGCGGGCGATGTGCCAACTCATGCCGTCTAGATAGGCTTCCGGGCCAAAGCCACTCCACGTGTCGTTAAATCCTTGGGTAATCCACACGTGGGTTGTGTTGGGATCTATTGCGGGAAGGGCTGCGTCAACCTGGTCAGCAAATGCCGTTTTCAGGAACGGCCCACCAATGTTGACCTGTGAACCGGCGCAAGAGAAATTCCGGGCTTCCAATCCAGCCTGCCGCGCTGCTTGTTCGGCGTAGCTCTCAGCAGACCGCGGGCACTGCCCACCGCCACGCAGGCGATTAACAACGACATCCCCCGCCCACGGGTCCGCCACCATAGAATCGCCCAAAATAATGACATTGCGCTGCTGTGCAGGGGTGGCACTAGCGTGCGGGCTAGCAACGCCCATCCCTACCAAGGCCGCCAGCAGTATGGCACTCAACTTCCGCACTTTTATGAACTCCCTCCAGCGACCTTCGCCGCGGCTTCCAACAACATCCAGCCGGACAGTTGGACTGATAGATCCCGCTCCGGGACAAACGAACCGAGCACTGCCCCACCAATGGAGCCTCTATACGTGCTGGTGGTGGGGACTTGTGCGTCTTTGGTCCAGTCGGAGGGAAATACCGGAAGGCCGTCGATCTCTAGCCGGTGGTTCCACAGCGATGTCGCTGACTGCAGGACCAGGCGAGTGGCTTTCTTCTTGGTCTCCCGGCTCGCGGCCGAGTCGCCTGGCAGACGCAGCGCCACATCTGCGAGATAGCGCACGAGAATACCCTTGAAAAGGCCACCGTCACCGCCGGTGGTGAGGCAGTTGATGACGCCGTCTGGCGTGGCCAAGTTATTTTCCACCGCCACCACGAGCTCGCGGATACGAGCAATGTAGGCGTATGCGTCGTGTGCGCGTTCGGCGTCGTCAAGCGAGGCGACGTCGGTGACGCCCTGGTCGGCGAGCATGCGGTCGGCAATCTCCAGGCAGGCGCCCATCATGACGCCTTGGCAATACGGGTGAATCGCCCGTACGAGCTCTGGGCCGTGCATGCGCATCCTCATGCCGTCCATGACCAGGCCGTTTTCGTCAATGAGGTTGTCGAAGACCCAGTCGGTGAGGGTGCACGCTTGTGTCAATCTGCCGGAGCGGGCCATCATGATCGCCGCTGGGCCATTGGTGGGGACGTTGTAGAAGGTTTCGTTGGTGCGCCACGGCAGCACTCCGGTCAACGTATCGATGCCAGCAACGATGTTGTTTTCCAGCGCCCGCAGTGCCTTGTTCCGCGCAGAAGTGTGCCACCTACCGACGGCTAGTGCCAGCCACGACTTATCGTCGTAATAACGATTGACGGTCCAACCGCGAATGTTGCGGATGCGGATGCCACGCATGGTTTCCTTGATTCGCCGTTTGCGTTGAATAGTGGGTCGGCGCAGCGCCGCATCGATCTGGCAGTCCAGGTAGTGGGCTTGCCACCAGTAGTGCCAGTGGACGAAAAACTCGTCTTTGGTGCTCGGCGGCCAGCTGACCACGCCGAGATTCGTGCGGGGGATTCCCCAAAGTTTCCGCGCATGCCGATCAGTGATGGCTGCCTCAGCCAAATCTGCACGATGCGACCACTTTTCTTGCACCTTACTCTGCCCCTTACCAAGCGTTGTTCAGGTCGGCGTGCTGCCGGATCCACGCGTGCATCGCAATGCCGGCAGCGACACCAGCATTGATTGACCGCGTGGAACCAAACTGCGCGATCGAGCACGTCATCAGTGCCCCATCCCGCGCAGCTTGCGTCACCCCTGGACCTTCCTGACCAAAGAGTAACAAGCATTCCCGCGGAAGGTTGGCTGTTTCGAGCGGAACCGAACCTGGGGTGTTGTCGATCGCCACGATCGTGAGCCCCTGCAGACGCGCCCAGCTGATCAGGTCATCAACAGTGTCGTGGTGCATCAGGTACTGGTAGCGGTCCGTGACCATCGCCCCGCGCCGGTTCCACCGCTTTTTGCCCACAATGTGGACAGTGTCCACGGCAAAGGCGTTCGCGGTGCGCACCACGGTGCCGATGTTGGCGTCGTGCTCGAAGTTTTCGATGGCGATGTGCAGCGGGTGCCGACGCGTATCGATGTCCGCCACGATCGCCTGCCGCGTCCAGTAGCGGTAGGCGTCCACCACGTTGCGCTTATCGCCCTGTTCTAGCAGCTCCGGATCATAACGTGGGTCGGTCGGCCAGTCGCCTTCCCAGGGTCCCACGCCGATGCGCGCCTCAAACCACTCGGTGGGCCCTTTATTAGAGTCGGCGTTGTTAGAGTCCAAGGTCATCCAAGCCCAGCAGGTAGCGGTATTCCAGGCCTTCGGCAGCAATGACATCGCCGGCGCCGGTGTTGCGATCCACCACGGTAGCCACACCGACGACTTCGGCACCTGCCTCGCGCAGCGCCTTCACAGCAGTCAACGGCGAGTTACCGGTTGTGGTGGTGTCCTCTACCACCAACACTTTCTGACCTGCTACGTTGAAGCCTTCGATGCGACGCTGCATGCCGTGCTTCTTGGCTTCCTTGCGCACCACGAAGGCGTGAATCTCACGGCCATCGGCGTGCATCACGGAGGTCGCGACTGGGTCTGCACCCAAGGTTAGTCCGCCTACTGCCGCGTAGTCCCAGTCGGCAGTGAGTTCGCGTAGCAGTTCGCCGATCAGGCGGGAGGCCTGTGCGTGCAGCGTCGCGCGGCGCAGGTCAACGTAGTAGTCGGCTTCTTTGCCAGACGAGAGGGTCACCTTGCCGTGCACGACGGCGAGTTCTTTCACCAGTTCAGCAAGCTGCTGCTTCTTATCCATGCTGTGTCTCCTTAGAAGATTGTTGGGTTGTTATCGCGGCGTACCACGCGGGTGCCATCGCTGTCGGGCACCTCGGATGGTCCCTCAGCGATTGCCCCTACTTCGTCTGCGCCGACCGGCCGGGCTTCAACCACTCCGTGGGCGGCGTGGCGCGCGCGGGTCGGCATCTCAACGGGCTCTTCCGAGCGGGGCATCCGCACCAGGTCTGCTTCCGCAGGCTTATCGACGGCCGTAGCCTCCCCCACCGGTCGGGTCTTCATAACGATGTCCAAGTTACGGACAGCCCGGGGTGGCAGTACCCGGAATGCATCCGCGAGCAACGCCAACGGTTCGATCATCTGATCCCAATCCTCTGAATGCGAGGATTTGGTGGTTTGGGCCAGCACCCAATCCGATTCCGCCCACACCGCGGTCACAGCCTCGGGCATGGCGGCGAGGGAGGCGATCACTCGCTCGTCGATGACGCGTTCCGCCGCACCATAGTCGTTGGAGAGAATTTCAAATCCGGATGTTTGGGTGACGGGGAGAAGGTCGTCTGAGTCGTCGTCAAGCAGCACGCCCACCCTGCGGGCGTCTACCACCACGTCGCTGGCGGCGCTGCGTCGCATCGCCATGACCGGGATGGTGTCGAGGTCCACCAGGTACATCTCGTAGTCCACGCCCAGGGTGTTCACCACACCGGAAACCACCTCGCGGGGCGACACTCCGGAGGCTGCCGCGCCACGTGACCACTCGTCCGTGAGATACATGTCGGATTTGGAGAAGCCGAAGCCTCGATCAGCGGCCCACGCTTTACGCTCGCGACGTCCGCCACCAGGCAGCTTGATGGCTACATGCTTAGTTTCTTTCGGTTCGGGTTCCGGTTCGGGCTCGGGTTCTGGTTTTGGTGCCGGCTCCGGTTCTGGTTCTGGCTCGGGTTCTGGTTTTGGTGCCGGCTCCGGTTCTGGTTCTGGCTCGGGCAAGAATTCCGGCTCGGGATCCCCTTCCAGCACTGGCTCTAGTTCTTCAACTACCTCAAGCTGGCGTTCCTCCACCGCCTCAGGGGCTTGCCGCTGCGGACGGGTGATCCACAACAGCACGCCTGAGACGGCGAATAGGACTAAAGCTGCAAGAATAAACCACACATCGAGTTAGTTTAGTCCACGCGCACCACTGGATTGCTCTGGTCTGCCGCCCACTGCGACCAACCGCCAACAAACAACGCCGCACCTGGCATGTCCGCATGGTGCATGGCTGCGATCATTTGGGAGGAGTGCAGGCCGGAACCGGAGTACACGATGACGTTTTCGCCAGAGGTGACGCCGACGGCGTCGAAAAGCTGGCGAATTTCCTGTGGGGTTTTGAAGGTGTAATCCTCGTTGAGCAGTTCGCCGCTGGGCAGGTTGATGGCGCCCGGGATGTGGCCGGCTTTGAGGTCGAGGGATTCCTTTTGGCCGGAGAAGCGGGAGCGCTCACGGCAGTCGATGAGGATGCCCTTGTGGTTTTTCACTTCCTCCAGGGTCGCGGTGGGAAGCTGCCCAATGTTCGGCCGGATCGTGGACGTTGCCGGGAAATTACCTGGGCCGCCAACAACGGGCTGGCCGGCTCTCTCCCACGCGTCGATGCCGCCGTCCAGAATGCGGACATTGTCAATCCCCGCCCAAGTGAGGATCCACCACGCTCGCGCCGCGAGAAGCCCTTTGCCGTGGTCATAAACCACGACGGCGCTTTCCGCATTGAGCCCCATCTTGACGAACCAGCGTTGCAGCTGGTCAGTATTCGGGAGCGGGTTGCGCCCCTCCTGGCTGGAAGGGATATCAGCCAAGGCCAGGGAAGCATCACAAAACATGGAATTCGGAATGTGCTCGGCCTGGAACCTGGACAGGCTCGCGCCCTCGCCAGGCTCCCACACAGACGCGATGATCGAGGTCTTCTTCGAGCCGCGTACACGTTGCAATAACTCATCAGCAGTGATGGTGATCATGGCTGCCAGTCTAGGCAAGGCCGGTCGAGAGCGCGACGCAAGCGATCGTGCCCGCCACGATGGACAGCACCGCGTTACGCCGCCACAGGTGCACCCCCGCTGTCACCGCCAAGCCGACGCCATATCCCACATTTACGTGCGTCGGGCCCCAACCAACCCCATGCAGGCAATAAAGCAACAAAATGATCATCGCGCCCTGTGGCATCCACCGCCCGAAATTCTCCAAAAACGGGGATCCTGACAGCTTTGCCTTAATCGCGAACGGCAGCGCCCGGAGCATAAAAGTCACCGCCACCGCCGTGCCGACGGCCATAAAGAAGTAACTATCCACGGCTGTGCCTCACCACCAACGATCCAGCGAACAGGAGCATCGCCACCAGCATCATGTTTTGGTGGCCCGCCACCATGCCAATTCCTGCCGCCCCAGCAGCCAACAGCGCCCCCACCTTGTCTTTCCGCAATTGCCACGAGTCCAACGCCAAGACGGCAAACAGCGCGATGAGCAGGAAGTCGAGGCCGTGCACGTCGCCTAGTAGTTGGGCTCCGCCAAGAGCACCGACCAAGCTGCCGCCCGCCCAGCTCGCATGGAGGCCGACATGCACCCACCACATGGTCTTCGGATCCCGCTCGGTGATGTTCAGCGCAAAGGCTTCATCGACCATGCAAAACATGATGTACCACTTCCGGAGCTTGCCCTTGAATAATTCAAGCGGGTAGGTCAGTCCGTAAAACAAGTGCCGGAAATTCACCAGGAACGTCGTCACCGCGATCGTTACTAACGGTGAATGAGCAGAAATAAGGCCGATGAGGATGAACTCCATCGACCCCGCCAGGACCGTCGCCGAGATCAAGAACGCCGCCCACCACGGGAAACCCAGATTGGTCGCGAGGACTCCAAAGCCGAGCCCCAAGACGAAGATCCCAAACCAGACGACGCCGGCTTTGGTGAGTGCTGTTCTGAATGCCGTGATCGCCAACATATTGGAGCATTGTAATTTTTGCTCCCGCTGCCCGCCAGTTAGTTGTGACCCTGGTTGGGTTTCAGGCGTGGTTTTCTAGCTGTGCTAGATGCCTGGTTTCCAGTGTAGCTGGTTGTT
>NZ_JBVJNS010000017.1:0-48821 GCF_055583565.1 Corynebacterium sp. NPDC104732 | reverse complement strand
GTTTACCCGGATGTCAACTTCGTTCAGCCAGACCCTGTCTCGCTGACCCGGATTAATTTACGCACAACCACGCCACAACACAAATCCGCAGGTCAACTGGACAAAGAGAAAAGGCGGCGAGGAATTCCTCGCCACCTTGGGGCTACCTCTAAGCCCGCTTCGCTCCGGCAAAGTTCTTCTTGCCCTTACGCAGAACCAACCACTGGCCGTGGATCCACTCTGCGTCGGACGGTGCCCACTCCTCGGAGTCAATTCGCTCATTGTTCACGTAGGCACCACCTTCCTTGATGGTTCGCCGGGCATCACCCTTGGATGCCGCCAATCCCGCCCCGACAAGCAGATCAACAATCGTGGCATCTGCGGGAGCGTCGAAGATTGTGGTTTCAGACAGCGCGCCAGCGAGCGTCTTCTCGTCTAGCTCAGTAAGCGAAGCGCGCCCGAACAGTGCCTGCGCAGCCAGCTCCACTGCGGCGGTTGCCTCGGCCCCGTGAACCAGGTTGGTCATTTCCTGGGCAAGGCGACGCTGCGCCTCGCGCTTGAATGGGCGTTCTGCCACAGCTTCTTCGTAGAACGCGATCTCTTCCTGGGTGAGGAAGGTGAACCAGCGCAGGTAGTTGATCACTACTGAATCGCCGGCGTTGAGGAAGTACTGGTACCAGGAGTAAGGAGACGTCTTTTCCGCGTCGAGCCACAGTTTGCCGCCACCGGTAGATTTGCCGAACTTTTGGCCCGAGGCGTCGGTCACGAGTGGCACGGTCAGGCCGTGGACCTTTGCGCCGTCAACGCGACGGTTGAGGTCTACACCTGAAACGATGTTGCCCCACTGGTCGCCGCCACCGATCTGTAGCACGCAATCGTATTCACGGCGGAGCTGCACGTAGTCATTGGACTGCAGCAGCATGTAAGAGAACTCGGTGTAGGAAATGCCATCGGATTCCAGGCGTCGTTTGACGGTGTCGCGATCCAGCATAGTGTTCAGGGAAAAATTCTTGCCCACATCGCGGAGGAAATCGATGACGGACATGTTCATAGTCCAGTCCGCGTTGTTCACCATGATCGCCGGGTTATCCCCATCGAAGGAGACGAATCGGCGGAGCTGGCTCTTAATGGCCTCCAAGTTGTGTTCGATGGTTTCCTGGCTGAGCATGGTGCGCTCCCCAACGTCACGTGGGTCGCCGATGAACCCGGTCGCCCCTCCAGCGAGAGTGAGCGGACGGTGGCCTGCCTCCTGGAAACGGCGCAGCATGATCATGGGCACCAGGTGCCCAGCGTGCAGGGAATCACCGGTCGGATCGAAACCGCAGTACAGGGTGATGGGCTGTTCGCACGCCTCGCGGAGCGCATCGATGTCGGTGGACTGGTTGATGAGTCCGCGCCAGGAGAGTTCGTCAATGATGTTCATGTTTAGATCCTTAATTAGCGGGTGGCCAGGTTACTGCTTCGTCTGCGAGCATCACGGGGATGCCATCGTCAATGCGATAGGCCACTCCGAGTCGCTCATTGACCAGCATCTGCTCGGTCTCCAGATACGTCAGTGGCCCTTTGTCTTGCGGGCACACCAGCACTTCCAGCAACTTCGGATCTATACTCATGCGGATTATTGTACGCATATACGCAGTTGACGCAGGCCACTACCCCTCTTGTGGGCCATCCAGGTACAGCGTGACGCCTGAGAATTTCTGTTCCAGGAGCGCCCGCTGATCTTCCAGGCCTTTGAACTTTTGCTCGACGATGGCGTTGAGGATCTTGGTTGCCTCATCGTTGAGGAGTTTGAGGGATGCATCGAGCTCGAGCATCGCTTCTCTGCGGGCAATGTCGGGTACTTCTTTGTACGCAGCTTCGAGAGTCGGCACGTGGCTGAACGCAATTTCGTTCACGGTCTGCAACAAGATGGGCTGCGCCGCTAATTCATCCATGTGGCGTTGGAGCTGGCCCATCGTCCATTCGAGTTGCCCGAGGTGCTTTTCGGTCGCCTCATGCACCTCAAGATCCTGAAAGTGCTCAGTTGCTTCAATAATGGCGTCGACAAGCGTGCGCGGTGGTGGGAGCGCCGGCGGCGCGGGGCTTGGGGTGAGCGCGACGCCAATCCCCCACGAGCACAGGGCGATCACGGGCCAGAAGGCTCCGAGGCCCACCACGAGATGAACAACGATGGCGACGATGGCCATCGTCATGCCCACGAGGTTGCGCCGCGAGCTGAGGATTGCCCCAAAGTTACTGGTATCCACGAATCTCCTTAAAGGCACCGCCGAGGTCGCCACCCTGTGCATCGAAGGTTTTCCCGCCGGTCAGCGTGGCCACCTGCTCCATTTCTTTCGCATTGGCCTCACCATACAAAATGACGAATACCGGAATCCGACGCTGTTCGGGGCTTAAGGTTTGGTGAAACTCGACAAAGTCTTGGTATTTCGCTCCAGTATTAGAACCGCCGTCGGACATAAGCACGATTGAGGGAATCTCGCCGTCCTTTGGTGGCTCTTCCTGGAATTGGCGGTATGCGGTGATGAGGGCGTCGTAAATCGCGGTTTGTCCGTACGGTTTAAGACTGGTGATCGCGTTCGTTAACTCTTTGCTCTTGGTGGCGTCGTTTTTGCGGAATTCGGTAGTGACCGGCTGATCAATCGTGCTATTGAATCCGATGACAGTGATGCGTTCGCGGTTGTGGAACCCAACGGGACCGGTCTGAGTTTTTGCAGTGCCCGCAACGAGATCTTGCAAGATATCGTGCAGACTTGCCATCCGATCCCCTTCCATGGACCCGGACTTGTCAAGCACGAACACGGTCCGTCCTGGCGCTCGCAGCTCATTTTTGAAGGTGTCCAACAGGTCTTCCGCCACTGACTGCCGTGCCGGAAATGGCAGCTCGATGAGGTTGTTTTTCTGATGTTCCGGTAGCAGCTGCACTGCCGGGTCCGCGGGGCGTCGCATGGTGTCGGTGACAATGTCCTTGTTGTGTTCTTTAAGCCATTCCACCAGGCGCGAGGTCTGCTCCGCTGCTTCCGGGCTGCGGGGCTGCGGGGCTGCTCAAGGGGCGCCAGCGGATAGTCCGCGGTCACTACTCTATCGGCGGGCACTACCACCTCGATATCGGTGCTGCCTTGTTTCTTCATCTGCAGCAGCACGGACTCGTAGTTGATGATTGCATCCACATGTCCTGGGTCCGAGACGAAACTATCTTCCAACCAACCACTCGATCCTGCGGTCATTTTTTGACCTTCAAAAAATGACCGGAGGGGCTCTTGGAGGCCAGGCATATCGGTTAGTCGTAGCGCCGCTCCGGTGTCCGCATTTGCCGTGGCCACCGACACCAGTGCGGAGAACCCGGAGTTACTACGGGCCGGGTCGGTCATCCCGTAGCTAAATTTCCCTTCCTTAACCGCGGTAGTGATGTCGTCCCAGGTTGGTTGTTTGTTGGTCCACCCGAGCTCGCGGGCTTTCGCGGCATGCACGCCGAAGGCAATGGGTGAGGTAGCCACGCTTGTCGACGGCCCTTGCTTGGTATCCGCACCGTATAAGTCGATATATTTGTTGGTTGCGAACCAGGTGGCGTCGAAACCTCCGTCAAAAGCGCCTTCTTTGAGGGACACAGAGTTAGCGATCGTGCCATCCGGGTACTGCATTTCAATCTCGAACCCCAGATCGGCGCTAGCGCGCTGAATAAGAGGTTCCATATCCCTCAGCTCGGTAGCGGCGACGATCACGAGCTTTTCGCTGCTGTTTGGTTTCACCGACTGGGGGATGTCCCCGCCACAGGCCACGAGGGCTAAGGCGCACAGCGCCGCAACCAGGGCTTTCATCCTGAGGATCATTGTTCCGGTGCTCCTTCTGGTGGTTCGGATGAGGAGTACTGTGCGCTCACGCCTTCAATGAGCTCTTCGAGTCGATCGAAGTCGGGCGGGTTGCCGGTCGGCAGATACGCCGGTGGTGTGTCGATGCCGTGATCGCTCAGCGTGAGCTCAAATTCACCGTGCAAGTTAGGTCGGAAACCGTGTGTGGCAGCCAGTCGCTGGAGTGTCGAGTCATTGGCGAGGGCGTCGCCAAGTTTGTCGCCATTTTCTGAATACGCGAGCAGGGTGTGTTGTGAGGCGATCGTCGGATCCAGATAGACCAACCGCATCGGAGGCCTAATGACAGTCGGGTCTGCGATCTGCTGGCCAAGGAACTGGGATTCGTAAATCATCACCATGGGGCGGGCCCCGATTCCCTGCGAGAGATACTCGGCGAATGGCCCTGCAGAGGACCCTCCGGTGTATCCCTGGTGAGTAAACAATGGGGATACCTTGGCCACAGCCTTGGTTACTTCCGCGTCGGTGGCGGGCACATTTCCACCGTTGGCGACCCACGCCGCGATGGAGAGATACATGGCAGCCGAATTGGAGCTACGCACGTCGGTCGAGGAGATTTGTATCCCTAAAGGCGATGGGAAGTCCTTTGAGATGTCGCGCCAACGTTTTCCACTGGATGCGAGTGCTAGGTACTTCTCCATGTCGAGGTACCACACGCCGTCGCGTTGAACTACGGCATGTTTTTCCAGGGCAGCCACGATCGTATCGAACGTGGCGATGGCCATCGGTGAGTGAAACGGCGTATACATCCCCTGCGGGCTCGTTTCCCGAGCGATCTTTTCTGCTGCGGGTGCTGACGAGGGAAAAGGCGCGTCGAACTCTTTCAGATCCTGGCGCGTGGAGATCTTGCGGGAGCCGCTCGGTGTCACCTCCAGCGTCATGCCCAGCTCTTTCAGGCGGGCCTTCACCGCCGGGTCGTTGAAGAACGTCATCTTCTCTGACCCGGCGATCACGCGGATCTTCTCGGTATTTCCGGTAGCAACGTCTAGCTTCTCTGCCCCGCCGCGCCCGAAGATGACCGCCGCTACGATCACACCGATCAACACCACGGCCAGTATCACTGCCAAGGGATTCAGCCTTGATCGCTTTTTAGTATCAAAACTACTCGCCAAAAATTGATACTAAATCCCTGTTGGCAAGTTCGCAGGGCAAAAGCCGTTAGTGACGAACTGGCGTCTGCGCCCACTCCTTGAAGTCAGCTGCGGCGGTGGCAACGCGGGCACGCTGCTCAACGACGCGCACGCCCGCCGTCCCGCCCCGCGTTGCGCGCGAGGCGACGGCGCCTTCGACGGTCAGCACGGAGCGAACGTCCGGGGTGAGGCGGGCGTCAACGGAAGCCAGTTCCTCATCAGTTAGCTCGTCCAGGCCGATACCCCGCGCTTCTGCCAGGCGCACGCACGCGCCCGATGCCTCATGGGCTTCGCGGAATGGCACCCCCTCACGGACCATCCACTCGGCGAGGTCAGTGGCCAAGGTGAAACCGGCTGGCGCTAGCTCCAGCATCCGCTCCTCGTGGAAGGTCAGCGTGGACACCAGCCCCGTCATAGCAGGAAGGAGCAGGTTGAGCTGCGCGAAGGAGTCCACGATGGGCTCCTTGTCCTCCTGCAGGTCGCGGTTGTAGGCCAGCGGCTGCGCCTTGAGCGTTGCAAGCAGGCCGGCGAGGTTACCGATCAAGCGACCCGTCTTGCCACGGGTCAGCTCTGCAACGTCCGGGTTCTTCTTCTGCGGCATGATGGAGGATCCGGTGGACCAGGCGTCGGCAAGCGTGACGTAGCCGTACTCTGGGGTGCACCAGTAGATGATCTCCTCGGCCAGGCGAGACATATCCACCGCGACCTGAGCCAGCACGAAGGCGGTCTCCGCGGCGAAATCGCGGGAGGAGGTGCCATCGATGGAGTTGTCGCAAGCGGAGTCGAAGCCGAGCTCAGCAGCGATAGCCTCTGGATCCAGGGACAGCGACGATCCAGCCAACGCGCCCGAGCCGTAAGGCGACACTGCCAGGCGCTTGTCCAGGTCTTGGATGCGCTGCAGATCACGCAGCAGTGGCTGCGCGTGTGCCAGCAGCTGATGCGCCAGCAGGACCGGCTGCGCCGCCTGGGAGTGGGTCTTGCCGGGCATAATCGCGGTTGGGTGCGCGGCAGCTTGAGCCACGAGCGCATCCACCAACTCAGTGACCTGGAAAGCCACGGATCGGATGGCGTCGCGTACCCACATGCGGAACAGGGTCGCCACCTGGTCGTTTCGGGAGCGACCCGCGCGGAGACGCCCGCCGACCTCGGAGCCGACGATGTCGATCAGGCCACGTTCCATCGCACCGTGGACATCCTCGTCGGTGGGCAGTGGCTTAAACTCGCCGGACGCTACCGCTGCACCAAGCTGATCCAGACCGGAGAGCATGGTGTCCAGGTCGGCGTCGGAAAGCAAGCCTGCCTTGTGCAACACTCGCGCGTGAGCTTTGGAAGCGAGCACGTCATAGGGCGCCAGCACCCAGTCGAAGTGCGTGGATACAGATAGGGCGAACATCGCCTCAGAGGGACCGCCGGAGAAGCGGCCTCCCCAGAGGGCGCCTTCGTTGGTGCCAGCCATTTATGCCTCGCGGTCGCGCTTGTTAGCGATCTGGGTGGACAGGCCGTGCAGCTGAACGAAGCCCTTAGCCGCGGTCTGGTCGAAGGTGTCGCCAGTGTCGTAAGTGGCGAGGTTGAAGTCGTACAGGGAGTGGTTGGAACGGCGTCCGTTGACCACAATCTTGCCGGCATGCAGCACGACGCGGATGTCGCCGGAAACGTGTTCCTGGGTAGACTCGATGAAGGCGTCCAGGGACTTCTTCAGCTGGCCGAACCACAGGCCGTCGTAGACTTCCTCGGACCAGCGGGCGTCGACAAGGCGCTTGTAGCGGCCGAGCTCGCGCTCCACGGTGACGTCCTCCATCGCCTCGTGCGCTGCGATGAGGATCATGGCGCCGGGGGCCTCGTAAATTTCGCGGGACTTGATGCCGACGAGGCGGTCCTCGACCATGTCCAGGCGGCCGACGCCCTGGGCGCCACCGCGACGGTTCAGCTCTTCGATGGCTTCGAGGACGGTGACCGGGCGGCCGTCGATGGCCACTGGCTTGCCACCGTCGAAGGAAATGATGAGCTCGTCAGGAGCGTTGCCGAGCGCTGGATCCTCGGTGTAAGCGTAGAGGTCCTTCGTTGGTGGGTTCCACAGGTCCTCCAGGAAGCCGGTTTCCACGGCGCGGCCCCACACGTTCTGGTCGATGGAGAATGGGGACTTCTTGGACTGCTCGATGGGCAGGTTGATTTCCTCAGCGAAGGCGATGGCCTTGTCGCGGGTCCAGGCGTAGTCACGGGCAGGGGCGATGATTTCCAGGGATGGGTCCAGGGCGCGGAAACCGACCTCGAAACGGACCTGGTCATTGCCCTTACCGGTGCAGCCGTGGGAGACGTGGGTGCCGCCGTGCTCCTGGGCAGCCTTGATCAGGTGCTTGACGATCAGCGGGCGGGAAATTGCAGATACCAGTGGGTACTGCTTCATGTACATGCCGTTGGCCTTGATGGTTGGCAGGCAGTAGTCGTTGGCGAACTCGTCCTTGGCGTCAATAACGATGGACTCAACAGCGCCACAGTCCAGGGCGCGCTGACGTACGGACTCCATGTCCTCGCCGCCCTGGCCGAGGTCGAGGGACACAGCAATGACTTCGCCGCCGGTCATCTTGGCAAGGTAAGGGATCGCGACAGAGGTGTCGAGGCCGCCGGAATATGCGAGAACTACGCGATTAGACATTTAACAAGTGCTCCTCAAGTGTTTGTGGTTTTCGTTATGCGCGGCGGCTGAACAGTTCGCCGAGTTCTTTGCCAGTCATCGGTTCGCGGGCCAACACGAAGACGGTGTCATCACCTGCGATGGTACCGACAACTTCGTTCATGCCCACGCGGTCAATGAAGCTAGCGAGGTATTGGGCTGCCCCGGGCGGGGTGCGCAGCACAGCTATGTTTCCGGTGTGATCCACGGAGACCAGGAGATCATCGAGCATGCGGCGGAGTTTCTCCTGTGGGCCACGGGGTTGCTCGATGCGTTGGCCGTCGACAAGCCCCACGGCGTAGAAGGCTCGCCCGCCGTCCGGGCGTACCTTTTTGGCGCCGAGTTCATCCAAGTCGCGGGAGAGCGTGGCTTGGGTGATGTCGATGCCTTCGTCGAGAAGAAGTTCAGATAGCTGCACCTGACTGGAGACACGGTAGCGTTCCAGGATCTCCAGGATGCGCGCTTGGCGGGCAGTTCGAGTTACAGGATTAGTCATGTTGATGCTCCATGAGCCACACCAACAGCGCTTTTTGCGCGTGTAGGCGGTTCTCGGCTTCGTCGAAAACGCGTGACTGCGGGCCGTCAATGACCTCAGCGGTCACTTCATTACCCCGGTATGCAGGCAGGCAGTGCAAGAATACCGCAGTCTGTTTTGCGCGCTGCATCACGTCCTCGTTTACTTGGTATGGCAGGAATGGGGTGCGCCGATCCAGGCCGTCATTTTCCATCCCCATGGATACCCAGGTATCAGTGATGACCACGTCAGCACCGTTGACCACGTCCAAGGAATCCGTGACGGTCACGGTAGCGCCCGTCTCAGTGGCCCGCTTCTGCGCGCGCTCCACGAACTCCGGCTTGGGCTGGAAATCCTGCGGAGCACAGATGGCGATGTCCATGCCTGCGGTGGCGAAACCGATGAGGTAGGAGTTAGCCATGTTGTTGTCGCCGTCGCCAAGGTAGACGGCCTTCTTGCCCTTCAGTCCTGCTGGGCCTTCATCTGGGCAGAGGTTTTCGATACAGGTTTGCAGATCAGCGAGGATCTGGCAGGGGTGCAGGTCATCGGAGAGTGCGTTGACGATCGGCACCGCCGCGGTCTCGGCCATCGCTTCCAAATTGGAATGGGCGTAGGTACGCCACACGATCGCGGAGACAAAGCGAGAGAGCACGGCGCCCGTGTCCTGGTAGGACTCCCCCTTACCCATTTGGGAGCTGCCGGAGTCGGTCACGATGGCATGTCCGCCGAGGTGCGCGATACCCGCATCAAAGGAAAACCGCGTGCGGGTCGACGTCTTATCAAACAGCACCGCCACTGACTGCGGGCCAGCGAAGGTGTCGCGCGAATAGGGCGCGCGTTTAAGCTCAGCCGCGAGGGCCAGGACTTCCGCCTGCTCTGCTGGGGTGAGGTCATCGTCGGCGAGAAAGTGACGAACCATCTAGGACTCCTTTTCAACGTCTGCCAGCAGCTCACCGATGCGCTGCACAGCGGCTTCGATTTCTTCGTCGCTGATGATCAGCGGTGGGGTCAAACGCAGCACGCTTGCCGACGGCGCGTTCACAATCACCCCGTACTCCGGCGATTTCGCCACGGCTTGTTTCGCCCACTCCCCCTTGAGGACCACGCCCAGCATGAGGCCACGACCCCGGACATGATCGACCTGGGGCAGCTGCGCGACCTGCCCTGCTAACGCTGCGCCCTTGCGCTTGACATCCGCGCAGAAGTTGTCGTCAATCACGGACAGCACCACGTTTCCGGCTGCGCAAGAGACAGGATTGCCACCGAAGGTGGTGCCGTGGGAACCAGGGGTGAACAGTTGCGCCGCAGCGCCGTGGGCGAGGCAGGCGCCGATTGGCAGGCCACCACCGAGGCCTTTGGCCATCGTGACCACATCGGGGATGACGCCATCGTGCTGGTGGGCGAAGAAATCGCCCGTGCGGCCAATACCGGTTTGCACCTCATCGACGATGAACAGAATCTCGTGTTCATCACAGATCTCGCGCACCGCCTTCAAAAAGCCGCCCGGGGCCGGGATAACGCCAGTTTCGCCCTGAATCGGCTCCACGATGATCGCCGCGACATCGCTCGGGTTGATCTCTACCAGCTTGCGCAGGTAATCAACATCGCCGTAGGGGAAGAACTCCGCTCCGGTTGGCAGCGGCTCGAAGGCTTTCCGCTTGTCGGGCTGGCCGGTGAGGGCCAAAGAGCCCATGGTCCGGCCGTGGAAGCCGTGCTCGGCCGCAAGGATTCGACGCTTCCCAGTCAAGCGAGCAAGCTTGAAAGCAGCTTCGTTAGCCTCAGCTCCAGAGTTGCAGAAGAACACGCGGGTGTCGTCCGCCAGGGTGGCGTCGCCAGCGGCGAAGCGCTCAATGAGGGCAGCTCCCAGATCGAGCACCGGCGCGGACTGGAAGAGGTTAGACACGTGCGCAAGGTTTGCCACCTGGTCAGATACTGCCTCCACCAGAGCTGGGTGGCCGTAGCCGAGAGAAGTCACAGCAATGCCGGCGAGGAGGTCAATGTGGGTGCGGCCGTGGTCGTCGGTAAGCTGCGCGCCCTTGCCTGAGACGATGGTCAGCGGCGGAGTGCCGTAATTGTCCATCAGGGTGTGTGACCACTGTAGCATCTATTTATCCTTCCTGAACACGGTTCCATCGGGGTAATTGTCACGGTCATAGCCGTCAGGCAGCACCATCGTGCCGATGCCGCCCATAGTAAGCAGTTCGAGCAGCACTGAGTGGGCGATGCGTCCGTCAATCACGTGTGACGCCACCACGCCCATATCAACGGCAGACAAGCAGGACTCCATCTTCGGGATCATGCCCGAGTCCAGCTCTGGCAGAATCTCCCGCAGCTTGGAGGACTTAATCGCGGACACCAGCGAGTCTTTGTTCGGCCAATCCGTGTAGAGGCCCTCGACGTTGGTCAAGATGACGAGGCGCTCGGCCCCGAGCGCCCCTGCTAACGCGCCGGCGGCGGTGTCGGCGTTGATGTTGTAAACCTCGCCGTCCTCGCCGGGGGCAACGGTGGAGACTACCGGGATACGGCCGGCGTCGATGATATCCCGGATCGTGTCTGCATTGACCTCGGTGATGTTGCCCACCAGCCCGATGTCCGTGAGCTCCCCGTCTACCTCAACCAGGCGCTTTTCCGCGCGGAACAGCCCGCCATCTTCCCCCGAAGTACCCACAGCGTAGGGGCCGTGCGAGTTGATGAGGTTGACCAGGTCACGCCCCACCTGCCCAAAGAGCACCATGCGTACCACTTCCATCACCTCTGGGGTGGTGACGCGGAAACCGCCCTTGAACTCGCCATCCAGTCCAAGGCGGCTCAGCATCGAGGAGATCTGTGGTCCCCCGCCATGGACGACCACCGGCTTCACACCCACGGTGCGGAGAAACACCATGTCGGCGGCGAACGCAGCTTTGAGGGACTCGTCGGTCATGGCATTACCGCCGTACTTGACCACCACGATCTTGTCCCGATAGTGCTGCAGCCACGGTAGCGCTTCGGCGAGGACGTGGGCCCGCTCAGATGGAGTCAAATGTTTGGTCATCGCACATCACCTAGCTCGAATACGCCGAGTTAATTTCAACGTATGCATGGGACAGGTCCGTGGTACGCACCATCGCAGTGCCGGGGCCGCCGGTGCCAAGGTCCACGAGGACGTCGATGTCTGCGCCGGATAGATCGACGTTGCGGGCATCCGGCGTGCCGGTGGTTTTCTCGCACACGGCCTCACCGTTGAAGAACACAGAAATGTTGTCTGGGTCCATGTCCGCGTCGGCCATGCCCACGGCGGCCAGCACGCGGCCCCAGTTCGGGTCGGAGCCGAACATGGCGCACTTGAACAGGTTGTCGCGCCCCAGGGTGCGAGCGGCGTTGAGCGCTTGGTCGTTCGTGCTGGTGCCCTGCACGGTAATATTCACCCGCTTGGTCACGCCTTCGGCGTCTCCCTGCAGCTGATCAGCCAGGTCCGCGCACGCCTCAAGCACCGCCTGCTCGAATTCCTCCGCATTCGGGGCTACGCCGGACGCACCATTTGCCAGCAAGATAACGGTGTCATTGGTGGAGGTAGACCCATCGATATCGAGCGTATTGAACGTCAGATCGCACGCTTTCTGCAGCGCATCCTGCGCTGTGTGTGCGTCCACCTGGGCATCGGTGGTGAGGCACACGAGCATGGTGGCCAGCGAGGGCGCCATCATACCGACGCCCTTGCCCATGCCACCCAGCTGCCATCCTTCGCGTTGGACCAGCACTTCCTTCTTCACCGTGTCCGTGGTCATGATGGCCTCAGCCGCGGCGCTACCGAAGTCCCCAAGGTTCTCACACAGCTTCCGGGCACCGTCCAACACCAGATCCATGGGCATTGGTTCGCCGATCAAACCAGTAGAGCACGCTGCAACGTCCGTGACCTGCACGCCGAGCTGCTGAGCGACAGCTTCCACCGTGGCCTGGGCGTCCGCGTCACCTTGGGCGCCGTTGCAGGCATTAGCGTTGCCGGAGTTGTACACGATTGCGCGGAGCTGGCCGTCGGCAAGCGCCTGCTTTGACAGCTTGACCGGGGCGGCCGTGACGCGGTTGCGGGTGAAGACGCCGGCGGCGACGAAGTGCGGGCCTTCGTTGACGACGAGGGCCATGTCCGGGTTCCCGGATGGTTTAATGCCAGCGGTAATACCGGCGGCGAGGAAGCCCTGTGGCGTGGTAATAGACATCTCGTTCCTCCTTAAGGTGCCAGGCCGGTAAGCGGCAGGCCTGCAGTTTCAGTAAAGCCAACTGCCAAGTTCATGCACTGCACGGCAGCCCCCGCGGTGCCCTTGGTCAAATTATCGATCGCACTGGTCACCAGCAGCACGCCCGCGTCACGGTTCGCCTCCACCTGGATGTGGACGCTGTTGGATCCCACCACGTTCTTGGTTTGTGGCTGCTCGCCCACCGGCAGGACCTCCACGAATGGTTCGTTCTGGTAAAACGCCTCGTACACCTCGTGTGGATCCTGATCGGAAATCAGGGGTGCGGTCGCGGTGGTGAGGATTCCGCGTGGCATAGGTGCGAGCACCGGAGTGAAGCTGACGGTTACGTCCTGGTCCGTGACCTCTTTCAGGTTCTGGATTACTTCTGGGGTGTGGCGGTGCTTGCCGCCGGTGTTATAGGCCTTGACGTTGCCCATGGTTTCCGCACCGAGCATCGCTACGTTTGCTTTCTTGCCTGCGCCAGAGACGCCAGTGATGGACACCAGGTTGATCGTCGGCTCAATCAGGCCTGCTTGTACGGCTGGGAGCAGGGCTAACGTAGCGCCGGTTGGAAAGCACCCCGGGATAGCGATGTGCTTAGCGTTTGTGATCTGCTCGCGGTGTCCTGGCATCTCGGGAATGCCGTATGGCCAGGTCCCAGCGTGTGGGGAACCGTAGAATTTCTCCCAGTCAGCGCTGTTTTGGAGCCGGAAATCGGCGGCACAATCCAGGATGACGGTGTCTTCACCGAGCTGCTGTGCAATCTCAGCCGAGTGGCCGTGCGGCAGGCCGAGGAACACCACGTCGTGGCCAGCGAGCGTATCCTTGTTGGTATCGACCAGGCGTCGGTCACGTAGCTGTGGCAGGTGTGGTATCAAGTCCCCCAGGGACTGGCCCGCGTTCGAGCCCCCTGTGAGCGCGCCGATGGTCAGGTCACCGGAAATATACGCCGGGTGATTCAGCAGCAGGCGCAAGATTTCGCCGCCTGCATAGCCGGAAGCTCCAGCGATAGCTACGTTAAGAGTCATACCCTCCACCATAGCACATTATGCGCATAAATGAAAGGTATGCAGGAGATTTTTGGAAGCTCTCCCAAGCGCCACTTCACCAACGACGCTGGAGAAAACCGCTGCCTACCGGCTACTGCGTCGCCAAGGTCCCCCGATTGCGATGCCAATACGCCATTCCCAGCGCAACCACAGACCCACCGATAATATTGCCCACTGTCACCGGCAGCAGGTTGTGCAACAGGTACGAAGAAACGGTCAAACCAGACACATCCATCCCGGCCACCGCTTCCAGCACCGCCGGATCGCCTTGTCCCTTCAGCATGAGGGCAAGCGGAATCATGAACATATTGGCCACTGAGTGTTCAAAACTCGAGGCCACAAACAGCGCGATGGGAAATGCGACAGCAACGATCTTGTCCACCAGCGTCTTACCGGCGAAGGCGAGCCACACCGCCAGGCACACCATGACATTGCAAAGAATTCCCAGGCAGATGGACTCCACGGCGCTGTGCGAGGTCTTCGACACCGCCACCTGTAGCACAACTGCGCCCCACCCACCGTGGGACTGGTGGGCAACACCGCCGAAGAAAATCAGCAGGGCCATGAGAAAGGCGCCCAGCATGTTGGACAAGTAGACAATCGCCCAGTGCCGGAACATCGCCCCGACAGTGAGGGCTTTTTCTTTGACCAGGAATGTGGTCATGGACGTGGATGTGAATAGGTCAGCGCCGGTGATAATGACCAAACCCAGGCCGGTAGAAAACACCACGCCGCCGAGCACCTTCGCCAGGCCGGTGGGAAATCCAGCCCAACCGACCTGCGAGGTTACGTAAAAAATGAACCCCATCGCGATCATCGCGCCAGCAAACAGCGCCGAAATCACCATGGTGGCCAGATCGGCGTGGGCCTTTTTCAGCAGACCCTGCTTTGCGGCGTCGATGGTCTCGACGGGGGAGGCAATCATAGTCATGGAACAAACTTATCGCGTCTGTTCCATGACACCACAATTGCTAGGCGCGCATCTGCGCGCCGAAGGCCTGAGCTGCAGCATCGGCAGCGGCCAGGCGTGCTTCATTACATTCTTCGTCGGTGAGTGTTCGGTCTGCAGCGCGGAAGACAAGGGAGAACGCCAAAGATTTCTTGCCCTCGCCAAGCTGCTCGGAACGGTAGACATCGAAAAGCTGTGCCTTTTCGAGCAGCTCGCCCGCGGCCTCCGCAACGACCGTGCGCACAGACTCGGCCGGGATGTCTTCGTCGACGACCAGCGCGAGGTCCTGCAACAGTGCCGGGAACGCAGACAGCGCTGGTGCAGGGAGGCTTGGCACGAACGGCAGCGCGGTGATGTCGAGCTCCATTGCGCAAGTCCGGGCCGGAAGTCCGGCGCGCTCCAGAACCTGCGGGTGCAGCTCGCCGGCGTAACCGACTACCTTCCCGTCCACTTTCAGCGCTGCGCAACGCCCAGGGTGCCAGGGCAGCATCTCGGCATTTTCCAGCTCAAGCTTCACGTCTGCAGCGCGTGCAACTACCTGGGCCGCCTCGATAGCGTCGGCATAGGTGTATGCACGGGCTTCTCCCCATGGGCCTTCCGGCTCCAGTGCGCCGCAACCTACCACGGCAACGTGGAGAGGCTGGTGTGGCAAGGACTCGATGAGCTCGGCGATGGTCTCCTCAGCTGGACGCTCGCTGACCGACGGCATCGGCGAGACTCCCTTGCCCCGAGCGAAGGACACCTGCTCCACGCCATACAGCGTGATGTCATGCTGGCCGCGGGCAACGTTGCGCTTGATGGCTTCGAGCATGGACGGCAGCAGCGTAGTGCCGAGGATCGCATGATCAGATTCCAGCGGGTTCTGTACCTTCACAACCTGGCGGCGCGGATCGTTTGCGTCCAGGCCCCACACATCGAACACGTCGTTGGCAATGAATGGCGTTGGCAGGATTTCCAAGTAACCGTTGTAGGCCAGCGCGTGGGTGATCGCGCGACGGCGCAGCTGTGCTGGGGTGAGACCGCGGCCGGCGGGGGCGGTCGGGACGATGGACGGGATGTCCTCCAGCCCCTCCAGACGCAGCACCTCCTCCACGAGCGCTTCCTTGTAGGTCAGGTCAGCGCGCCACGCGGGCGGAGTGACCTGCAGAATTTCCTCACCAGAGACCTCACAGCCGACCTCTTGCAAGCGCTTAACGACGCTCTCCCGCGGGTACTCAACGCCCGCGATTTTTCCTGGGAAGTCGACATCCATCACGACAGATGCTGCAGCTGGCGTGGCACCAACCATGGTGCGGCCGGCTTCGATGGTACCGCCACCGTACTGGACCAGCAAGGATGCGGCGATGTCGAGCGCGATTTCCGGCAGGGTGGGATCCACACCGCGTTCGAACCGGCGGGAAGCCTCGGAGGACAGCTTGTGACGTCGGCAGGTGCGGGCCACGGTGATCGGGTCCCAAATAGCAGCTTCGAGGTAGACGTCTGTAGTGTCGTCAGCAATCTCGGAGGTGGAGCCTCCCATGACGCCGGCGAGGGACTGGATGCCCTGCTCGTCGCAGATAACGACGTCTTCCTCGTGTAGCTCACGGTCAACGTGGTCGAGGGTGGTGAGCTTCTCCCCTGCTGCTGCGTTACGCACGGTGAGCGAGCCCTGGATCTTGCTGGCGTCGAAAGCATGCATTGGTTGGCCGAGGAGGATCATCACGAAGTTGGTGATGTCGGTCGGCAGGTTTACCAGGCGCTGGCCGGATAGCAGCAGTTCGCGTTCCATCCAGAACGGCGTCTTCGCCGTTGGGTCAATGCCGGTGACTTTACGCAGGCCGAAGCGGACGGCCTTGGTGTCAGATTCCAGGGTCACTGGCAGTGCTTCGCCGGACACCTCGGGAACGTCAACGGTCACACCAGCGATGGACGGTTCCAGTGCCACATCAGCGAACTGCAAGTCGAAGGCGGAGGCCAACTCGCGGGTCAGGCCGCGGGCAGACAGCGCGTAGCCGCGGTCCGGGGTGACGTTGACATCAAAGATTGTGTCGTCGAGGCCGAGGACCGGTCGGGCGTCGTCGCCAGGCTTCCCGGCATCCTTCGGCAGGGTGATGATGCCCTTGGTCTGCTTGTCGGCCATGCCGAGTTCCGCGGCAGAGCAGATCATGCCGTCGGAGATGTGATCGTAGGTCTTGCGGGCTGCGATCTTGAACCCGCCAGGCAGCTCGGCGCCGGGCAATGACACCACTACCATGTCGCCTTCGGCGAAGTTCCGGGCGCCACACACGATGCCCTGTGGCTCGGGATTGCCGACGTTGACCTTGCAGTAACGGATCGGCTTCTTAAACCCGGTCAGCTCTTCGATGTGTTCCACGATGCCCAGCACCAGCGGGCCGGTGGTCTTCTCGATCGGCGCGTAGCCTTCAGTCTCAAAGCCGACGCGAACGTAGCCCGCATCCATCTCTTCAGCAGTGACAGACCAATCAGGGTTCTTAGCCTGCAGCAGGGAGGTTACCCAGTTCTGGGACAACAACATTGTTCACAAACTCCTTTTATGCCTGTACGCCGAATGGCTGGGTGAAACGGACATCGCCTTCGACCATGTCTCGCATGTCGGACAGTCCGTTGCGGAACTGCAGGGTGCGCTCTAGACCCATACCGAACGCAAAACCGGTGTAGATTTCAGGGTCAATACCCGCGGCACGCAGCACGTTCGGGTTAACCATGCCACAGCCACCCCACTCGATCCATCCGGCGCCGCCCTTCTTGTTCGGGAACCACACATCCACCTCGGCCGAAGGTTCGGTGAACGGGAAGTAGTTGGTACGCATCCGGGTGCGGGTTTCCGGGCCGAAGAGGGTCTTGGCCAGGTGATCCAGGGTGCCGCGCAGGTGGGCCAGCGTCAGGCCCTTATCGACGGCCAACCCCTCAATCTGGTGGAACACCGGGGTGTGGGTGGCGTCCAGCTCATCAGTGCGGAATACGCGTCCTGGGCAGGCAATGTAAACCGGAACATCGCGGGACAGCAGGGTGCGGACCTGCACTGGAGAAGTGTGGGTACGCAGCACCTGCTTAGAACCCTCGACAGAAACATGGAAAGTGTCCTGCAGAGTACGCGCTGGGTGGTCCGGGAGGAAGTTCAGGGCATCGAAGTTGAAGTACTCTGCCTCGACCTCTGGGCCTTCTGCGATTTCCCAGCCCATGCCGACGAAGATATCAGCAATCTTCTCCGACAGCTGGGTAATGGGGTGCATAGCGCCCTGACGACGGGTGGTTGGGACGGTAACGTCGACCCGCTCCGCGATCAGCACCTCTGCGTTGCGCTTTTCCTCGAGTTTGGCCTTCACCTCACCGTAGATTTTCTCCACGCGGCCTCGGGCCATGTTCACTAACCGACCAGCGTCTTTTCGCTGCTCTTTCGGGATGCTCCCCAGGGAGCGACGCGCCATTGGGATAGGTGCGTCGTCGGCGAGGTGCTCCTTGCGGGCTGCAGCGAGCTCCTCCAGGTCCTGTGCCTGCTGGAATGCCTTTTCAGCGGCCTCAGCTAAGGCTGTGAGGTTGCTTTCCGTCAACTCGATGTCGCTCACCAAAAATCCCCTTGTTTCGAAAAATAACGTGCTAACCCAAGTACTATACCGCGAGCCTGATTATGCCGATGACCGACCGCAGCCTGGGCAGGAGAAACCGGAAAACGGGGGATCCTTATCCGGCTGGAAGAGTCCATACCTGATCATGCTTCCAGGATTGAACCAGGTGGCGGGGTTGAAATTCGCCCGCGGTCTTCGCTGCGGGTCTATGCTGTCCGGTGGTATGAACAACAAGTGTCCGGTCTCGGAGCAGATCGTCCAGTATTTTCCGGGATTGTTCTGCTGGTCATCGGTGTTTCTGTGGGTGCGGTGTCCGAGCAACCCCATGTTGGCGGCAGTCGAGCGTCCCCCACGGCTCCACGCCCACCAATGGTGAATCTCGCACAGCGCGGCTGGGAGATCAGAACCTGGGGTCATGTCGCCACCTTGGGAGGCAACCAGCCCGAGGTACGCGTAGACATCGGCGGCTCGTTTGGTACGACCGAGTTCAATCAGATTACCGGTGCCGTCGTCCAAGATAGCGAGAAAAGCGTTCGAGTCCGCGCCGAGCCTAATGAGGTCCGAAATAGGCAGCAACGTTCCAACGTCGGTCGGCACGATCCCCGCTGCCCGGTGAAGCTGTTCGAGTGTCATAGTGGCGACCACCGTTGAGCAGCCCCGGGTAGGTGGCATGCCACCTTTACGATGCAATGCTGTCTTGAGTGCTGCCACTAGGGCGTCGTGACGCCGTTGGCCAGCGGTGCGGGAGTCGGCTTCCTTCTCCCCTTCTGGCAGCAAATCGCCCGGCCCCGCATAGTCAGCAAAAAGCCGATCAAGCAGGCTCTTTAATTCTGGTGTGATATCGCCGCTGAGCGTAGACATTAAATCGGCCTTTTGGGGAGAGACCTTAATATGGCGTCGGCGCTGGCGGTCCGCATCACTCGGTGGGTGCTCTGCGTTTAACCCCTGTAGCACCTTGATACCCGCTTTGCGCAAGTCATCCGGTGCGAGTGTCTCAGCGAGCTGCGCAAGCATCCGTTCGACTTGTGCCACAGACTCATCCGGCGTGTGTTCTGGAACCTGGTCAAGCACCTTCGAAATTTCGATAGCCGAGGCCATGCCGAAACTCGCCTGTGCAAAGCCCTGGGCTGTCTCCGGCATCCGAGCAGTGATCGGATCGGAGTTGTCTAGTCCTGCGGGCGTATCAAACAGTTCTTCAGATAGCTTCACCGCGTCTTTCAACTCACGACGACTGAACCTACCGGCATGCATAAAGTTACTGAAGCTGTTGCGATTTCCAGGTTTTAACGTCTCTTCTTCCCGCAGCAACCTAATCATGCCCACTGTGGTCAGCTCCGCCAACCGCGTAATCTGACGGAGCTCGAGCAGCATCTCCGTGAGATCATCGAATCTGGCTGACTGGTCGCAAAGCAGCGCCTGTGCCTGGGCCAGGCTGTGGCGCGCCTGGCCCAGTAAGGTACTCATCTGCGTTGCGTTCTGCATGACCTCAACATAAAGCAAGGCCCGGACATGGCCACCCCCATCCATTCGAACACTGCTGGTAAAATACCATTTACCGCTACCCCCGTTCGTTCGAACAATCCTGCCAGATTTAGAACATGCATTAACCTCCGAGCCGCCGCACCGCTTCTTCTAGCACCTCGTCCTGTTTGCAGAACGCGAACCGCACCTTGGTGCGCCACTGCTCTGGGTGGTCGGTGAACACCTGGAGCGGGATTGCCGCGACCCCTGTTTTCGCAGGTAGATTCATGCAAAATTCCACGCCGTCGCACCCCACATCGGCCACCACATAGTAGGTTCCGGCGGTATCGTAGACACGAAATCCGCTGGCGGACAGGCCGTCGGCAAGCAGCGTGCGTTTGCGCTCCAGGTAGGCGACCATCCCGCGCACCCACTCGCCTTCCTCGCGCAAGGCGTGGGCGACGGCGGGCTGGAATGGCGTGGCGCCGACGTAGGACATGAATTGCTTCGCCTTGACGACGCCGTCCAACAGTTCCTCGGGTGCTATTGCCCAGCCGGTTTTCCATCCCGTGCAGTTGAAGGACTTGGCCGCGGAAGAGACGGTGATGGTGCGTCCCCACATGCCCGGCAGCTCGGCTACTCGGGTGTGCTGCGAGCCGGTGAATACGAGGTTTTCGTACACCTCATCGGAGAGAACGAGCAGGTCATGGCGCACGCACACCTCGGCAAGCTGCCGCATATCCAGCACGGCCCCGGTTGGGTTGTGGGGCGAGTTCACGATGATCATCGCGGTGTTGTCGGTAATCGCAGCTTCGACGGCGGCGACGTCAATCATCCAGGTGTTGCCTGATTCGGCGAGCGGCACGGCCACGCGGGTGGCTCCTGCCAGCGCAATGGCTGCGGCGTAGGCATCGTAGTAGGGTTCGAGCACGATCACTTCTTTGCCCGGCTCCACCAGCCCGAGCACGGTGGCGGTGATCGCTTCGGTGGCACCCACCGTGATCAGGACGTTGTCTACTGCCACTGCCCTGGCGTCCGCTACCGCTTCACGCAGCTCAGGCACCCCCATTCCGGGCGCGTATTGATTGTTGCCCTTCGCGATCTCTTCCCGAGCGATCTCCAGCATGTGAGCTGGGCCGTCGGAGTCTGGGAACCCCTGACCCAGGTTGATGGCGCCATGTTTGACAGCTTCGGCTGTCATGGTGGCGAAAATAGTCTCTCCGAAAGGTTGCAATCGAGATACGGTCATTGCGCTTGCGCCTTCGCGGATTCGTACATGCAGATCGAGGCTGCGGTGGCCAGATTGAGGGATTCCGCACGACCGCGGATAGGGATGCGGACCCGGTAGTCTGCCTTGTCCAAGATTTCTTGCGGCAGGCCGTGGGCTTCATTGCCGAAGAGCCAGGCGGTGGGCTTAGTGAGGATCTCTTGGGCGTCGTCAAGGCTGAGCTCCCCGTCCGCGCAGGTAGCGATGACCTGCAGGTCGCGCGCCTTGAGCGTGTCGAAAATCGCCTGGAAATTATTCTCCCGCATCACCGGGATGTGGAACAGCGACCCCGCGGATGAACGTACCGCTTTGGGCCCCTGTGGGTCTACCGTGTCGCCGGCGAAGAGGACGGCGTCGGCCCCCATGGCGTCGGCCACGCGGATCAGCGTGCCCGCGTTGCCAGGTTCCGCGGTGTGCACCGGTACCATCACCAGGCGCGGTTTATCCCGCATGACCTCCTTCATTGGCCACAACACGGGTTTACATACGGCGAAGATTCCAGTGGTGGTGACAGTGTCGGCGAGGGCTTTCGCCGCCCGCTCCGTAATCGGGTGCACGTACACATTCATGTGATCGGCAGCGGTGAGCAGTTCCTCAAAACGCGCGGCGGCTTTTTCCGTCACGAACACATCCTGCGCCGCGCCAGTACTGACTGCTGCTTCGACGGAGTTTTCTCCCTCAACGAGGAAAAGGCCGGCCTTTTTTCGGCCGGCCGTTTTCAGCAACTTAGCTGCATTTACGACGCGCGGAGTGCGTTCCGTGAACGCCTGCTCAAAGTCCAGATTCATGGACTCCAGGGTAGCAGGCTACTTCACGGTGATCGTAGAGTCGGTCCAGGTGACCTTACCGTCGCCATCCACGACCTTGATCTTCACCGTGTAGGAGTCGCCGCTCTTAGCGTCCCCGCCCGCACTAACGGTGAGGATGCCATTTTCAGCAATGGTGACGTACCAGCCCTTAGGGATACCGGCTTGGGAAATGTCGTAGCCGAGGTCTGGATTGGTGTCTCCCTGCGGGTTGACCTGCACAGAGCGTCCCGGCTCCACGGTGGCGTCCTCATAGGTGACCTGTGGCCCATCGGAGTCAGCGGGTGGCAGCGCTGAGTCGGCGTTGCCGTCCTCCGAGACCGTGAAGGTAACTTCGGTCCACTCGACGTGACCGTCAATGTCAACAATCTTCACGCGAACCGTGTAGCTGTCGCCCTTCTTGGCATTCGGTGCGGCCGATACCGTGAGTTCGCCGTTGTCCTCGTTGATGGAGACGTACCAACCTTCGGGAATTCCGGACTGGTCAAAGTCGGCACCCGCATCCCCAGGAAGAGGAGTGGCCGGCGCGACGGAGACGGAGTGACCAGGGCGAACCTGCTGGCCTTCATAGTGCACCTGCTTTTCGACGGCTATGGCTGGAGCCACGAACCCGCCGGTGATCGGTGCGGACATGCCCAGCGCGAGTGCAGCTGCAGCAAGCTTGTGAAGTTTCGACATATAACTGGTCCTTTCTGGTCTTGATGTCGGAACACACACCACCTTACTGCAACTCGTTTTCATTAGGCTGGCAATATTCTGTGTATTTCGCGTCACTGAATTTTAGGTTCACGCGTCAACTAATGCAGGATTACTGTTGTATTAGTTTTTTCGCCAACATTTGAAAGGACCGCCCATGGTCAAGGAAATGTACGGAGTCCTCGCGCGCGTGTTTACCGTGGTCTTAGCCCTCATCGGCATCGCTGCCATCTACGGTGGTGTGTTCGCACACGGCTTCGTCACCGATCAGCTGCTCCAAGAAAAGATCAGCATGCCTGGCGAACAGGCCATCAGCGCCCTCAAAGACGAGGCTTCGCAGGAAGCACTCAAGCCACACCAGGGTGACATGATGTCAACCGGCCCCCAGGCAAAGGTGTACGCCGACAACTTCATCTGGCAGCACATGATGAGCTCCTCCGATGGCAAGACCTACCAGGAAATGGGCGACGTCATTAAGGAAGCGAAGAAAAACGGAGCATCGGAAGAGGAAATCAAGAAACTGAACGACACCCGCGATCAGCTCTTCAAGGGCGATACCCTCCGCGGAATCCTGCTCAATGCCTACGGTTGGTGGCTCGTGGGTTCCATCGCCATCTGGGCCGGCGTCGGCCTCATCGCGATCGCCGTGATCCTGGCCATCCTCGGATTCTTCGTTCTGCGCACGAAACGGGCCTAACAAGAAAAATTCGGAAAGCAGACTGTAGCTTTCCGAATTTTTTATGCAGTTGTTAACGCTTCAGCGGAACCCCTTGGGAATCCCGGTCATAGGGCGAGTTACCAACCAAGATCAGGATGAATTCGATAAACGCCCAAATCCCAACCACGAAGATGAACAAGAATCCAATCAGGAGCCAGGAAGTAAAAACTCCGATCAGCGTCAGGACCAGCTGAGTCACTCCCCTGCTGGAGTAGCCCAAGTAGAAGTTGTGGACACCGAGGCCTCCCAGGAAGAACGCCAGGAGAGCAGCAGCCAACATGCTCTTCTGCACTGGGGCGTACTGTTGCGCCTGCATCGGCATGTGCTGGAATTGCTGCGGTTGTGGAACCGGAGGCTGCTGGAATTGTTGTTGCTGCTGGAAGGGGTTGGGCGTGTTCGGAATCGGCAGCCCGTCTTTGTCATAGCCATCGAAGGGGTTCTGAGGGTAAGTCACGACCTAAACCACTTTCCTGTTACATGTTTTCTTTGACAGAGATATTCAACCTTACAACCTCCCAGTGGGCAAACCACCGGGCATTAGTAGGCCCCCGGATTTAGCGTACCGATGGGATTCTCAACGCTCGGATCGTCCCATCCGTACGCCAAATTTCGCACCTATACCCGAAAAACCCGCCCTCGTTGGAATCGGGGCGGGTTCGTCAGTGATCTTAAGCTGCAGGAGCGTTAACGTCCTCAGGCAGAGCAGCCTTGGCAGCCTCGCAGATTGCGGAGAATGCAGCGAAGTCGTTGACGGCGAGCTCGGCGAGGATCTTGCGGTCGACATCGATCTCAGCAAGGCGCAGGCCCTGGATGAGGCGGTTGTAGGTGATGTCGTTCATGCGTGCAGCTGCGTTGATGCGGGTGATCCACAGGCGACGGAACTCGGACTTGCGCTTACGGCGGTCGCGGTAAGCGTAGGTCATGGAGTGGAGCCACTGCTCCTTAGCCTTACGGTACAGGCGGGAGCGCTGACCACGGTAGCCCTTGGCGGACTTCAGGATCTCGCGACGCTTCTTCTTGGCGTTCATTGACCGCTTGACACGTGCCATTGAATTACTTCCTTAACTGTCGAAAAAGTGTATGGGGTGAAAAGTGGTCTGGGCTTAAGCCATGCCCAGCAGGCGCTTCATGCGCTTTTCGTCGGACTTAGCAACATCCGTGGTGCCCTTCAGACGACGGGTACGGGTGGATGGCTTGCCTTCGAGCAGGTGGCGACGGTTTGCCTTTTCACGACGCAGCTTGCCGGAGCCGGAAATCTTCACACGCTTAGCGGTGCCCTTGTGGGTCTTGTTCTTCATTTAAGTTGTCCTTACCAGAAAGATTCGGTTACTTCTTGCCCTTGCGCAGTGGGCCGATGACCATGGTCATGTTGCGGCCGTCCTGCTTCGCTCGAGCCTCGATGGTGCCGTATTCAGCAACGTCGTCGGCCAGACGTTCCAGGAGCCGGAAGCCAAGTTCAGGTCGGGATTGTTCACGACCACGGAACATGATGGTGACCTTGACCTTGGATCCCTTTTCCAGGAATCGGATCACGTTATTCTTCTTCGTCTCGTAATCGTGATCGTCGATTTTTGGACGAAGCTTCTGCTCCTTGACCACAGTCTGCTGCTGGTTCTTTCGAGCTTCGCGGGCCTTCTGGTCCTGCTCATACTTGAACTTGCCAAAGTCCATGATCTTGACCACAGGTGGCTTCGCGTTTGGTGCAACCTCGACGAGATCGAGGTCTGCATCGTAAGCAAGCTTGCGTGCGTCCTCAATGCGGACGACACCGACCTGTTCACCGTTTGGACCTACAAGACGTACCTCGGGAACCCGGATACGATCGTTGATGCGAACTTCAGCGCTGATGTGTACTCCTCAAGTAGCAGTAAATAACGTGGTACCGCGTGGCTTGAAGTGTCGATTCCCCCGAGCACTCACGACAAATACCCGCGCGACTGAAACGTCGTGCGGGAGATCCGCGAGCTGAAAGCTCATTTGTGACCATTATCCAACCTGATGTCAGGCGGCTTCTGGTGGGAGGGACCTCCACTTGCGGCCTGCACCCAAGCAAGAATGGGTGCGAGGCGGTAGCTCCCATAACTTAGCACGTGGTTAGTAACAGTTCAAATCATTCCAATGCAGTTTCACATAAGCTGCCATAAACTTTCCCTCATGAAACTTAATGACTCCGATCGGGAACGATTCCACAACATAGCCGACAAGCTCAACGACGCCGAAACTGCCATCAGCGACATCCGCAAGGACCTGTTCACTATGTACGAGACATCACAGCCCGAAGAAGAGATGAATGCTCCACCGGTCCAGCCAGAACCAGAACCCCAACTTGCACCTGAGCCGGAGCCGGAACCGGAACCCGTGGCACTGGCCGTCGACAAGCCTGCGCCCGTCGCGAAAGAAGCACCTCCTCCTTTTTGGCAAGACGAGCAATTCGTCATCAGGGCGGTCGCTGTCGGTGGTGTGCTGATCACCCTCGCGGGCGTGAGCCTCCTGATCGCACTGGCGATCCAAAACGGGTGGTTGGGACCACTCGGCCGCGTCATCGGTGCATGGCTGATTGCTGCGCTGCTGTTGGGTGGCGCTGTGGTCGTGCGGCGTCGTGGCCTGGCGAAAGAAGGTCTGTACGCCCTGACCACAGCATCTCTGCTGACAAGCTCGCTCACCACTATGGCTACGGTGAGCATGTTGGGGTGGTGGCCGCCAATAGTTGGTGCCAGCGTGCTCGTCGTGCTGCTGGCGCTGTTTTCCGGCCTGGCCAGGGCCTGGGACGACGAGATGATGTTGAACATTACCATCGTCTCTGGGTTCATCATGTTCTTCCTGTACCTCACCAGTGGTGATTTCTTCACTTTCCCGGTGATCGCACCAGCACTGTTTATTGCAGTGTGTTCCATGCAGAAGCGTTGGACTTCCTCCCGAAACCTCGCTGCGCTGATTGGTCCGGTGGCTATCCCCGCTGCGTTGTATCAGGACGGATTCCCTCTCTCACTGACCGTGATCATCGGCGTAGCCGTGTTTGTCAGTGTGGCTCTCCTCGACGAGTGGGGCGATCCATCCGATCTCAACCTTGGGTTTACCTCCCCCATGGTGATGCTCGGCATCGGTGCCCTGTTCGCCGTATCCTTCCTCGAGCTCACCGTCATGGTGGCCACCATCGCGGGCTTCACCATCCTTGCAGTGCTGTTCTACAACAAATACGCAGTATTCCCACTGACAATGCTGCCACTGGTATATCTCCTGTGGTGGTCCCGTGCCTCAGCTCTCGGCGCTGGGATGATCCTGGAACGCCCAACCCTGGTGGCTGTGTACTTTGTGGTCTTTTCTGGGCTCGCATGGTGGATATCCCGACACAACAATTACAACTGGTACCCGTGGGTGTCGATGTTTGGCGTCGGCATCCTTTTGACCAGCGAACTTGGCAAAGCCGTCCTCTTCAAGAAGCCACTGTGGCTCACTGATCACATCGCGCTGGTGCAAGCCATCGCAATCCTGGTGTTCATGGTGACCATCTTCTTGGTGCGCCACGCGTTCCAGCGGTACCCCATCGCAGCTCAGGTCATCATCGGAATCGCCGGCCTCCACTTAAGTGCCCTCGTCATCGTCACTGTTACCACCTACCTGTTCAGCTTGCTGGGAGAAAACAGCATGTGGCTGGGCTACCTAGTGGGCCACGCACTGGTATCCATTTCCTGGATGCTGCTCGCAGCCTACATCCTGGTGGTCACCAATGCGTTCAGCCGGTCCACGTCCCTGGCGGTCGGCTTGATTTTGGCGATCGCGTCCGTCGTGAAGCTGGTGTTCTTCGACCTGGGCACCCTGGAGGGCGTGCCACGCGTGATCGCCTTCTTGATTTCCGGACTTGCGCTGCTGGCGATTGCGTCGCTGCGGGCAAAGAAAACGAAATCCTTGAACGCTTAGAGCAGTTCCTTCAGGAAGCTACCGGTGTGCGAGCCCTCCACCTGGGCTACGTCCTCCGGGGTTCCTTCGGCCACCACCGTGCCACCGCCCGAGCCGCCCTCTGGCCCCATGTCAATGACCCAGTCGGCGGCTTTAATCACGTCCAGGTTGTGCTCGATGATGACCACCGAGTTGCCCTTATCCACCAGCCCCTGGATCACCAGCATGAGCTTGCGGATGTCCTCGAAATGCAGGCCGGTGGTCGGCTCATCCAGGATGTAGATCGTCCGCCCCTTGGAACGCTTTTGCAGTTCCGAAGCGAGCTTCACTCGCTGCGCCTCGCCACCCGACAACGTGGTAGCCGACTGGCCCAGGCGCACATATCCCAGCCCCACATCTACCAGCGTGTTCAGGTAGCGGTGAATGGACGAGATCGGCTCAAAGAATTCCGCGGCTTCGGAGATTGACATGTCCAACACCTCGGCGATGTTCTTGCCCTTGTAGCGCACTTCCAGCGTTTCGCGGTTGTAGCGCGCCCCATTGCACACCTCACACGGCACGTATACGTCGGGCAGGAAGTTCATCTCAATCTTGATGGTGCCGTCGCCGTGGCACGCCTCGCAGCGCCCGCCCTTGGTGTTGAAGGAGAACCGGCCCGGCTTGTACCCGCGAACTTTAGCTTCGGCGGTTTCCGCAAACAGGGTGCGGATCTTGTCGAATACGCCCGTGTAGGTCGCCGGGTTAGAACGCGGCGTCCGGCCGATCGGACTCTGGTCAACCTGCACCAGCTTGTCCAGGTGTTCGAGCCCTTCGACGCGCTTGGCACGACCCGGCACTTGCCGCGCTCCGTTGAGCTCGTTAGCGAGGGTCTTGGCCAGGATTCGGTTGATGAGCGTGGATTTTCCGGAGCCGGACACGCCAGTAACGCAGGTGAGGACACCGAGCGGGATGGAGACGTCGATGTCATCGAGGTTGTTTTCCCGCGCCCCCACAATCTTCAGCATGCGCTCTGGGTCCACCTCGCGCCGCTGCTCTGGAACCCCGAGGATTCGGCGCCCAGACAGGTAGGCACCCGTGAGTGATTCTTCGCAGGTGAGAATTCCTTCTGGGTCGCCCTGGTAGACGACCTCTCCGCCATACTCGCCAGCACGCGGCCCGATATCGACCAACCAATCCGCCGCCTTGATGGTGTCTTCATCGTGTTCCACCACAATCAGGGTGTTGCCGATGTCGCGCAACCTCTGCAGCGTGGCGATCAGCCGCTGGTTATCCCGCTGGTGCAGGCCGATGGAGGGCTCGTCAAGGACATAGAGCACACCTGCCAGTCCGGAACCGATTTGCGTGGCGAGGCGAATGCGTTGCGCCTCACCACCCGACAGCGTCCCCGCCGAGCGCGACAGGGTCAAATATTCCAGCCCCACGTCCAGCAGGAACTTCAGCCGGGCATTAATCTCCTTCAGCACCGCGCCGGCAATAATCTCCTGCCGCTTGTTCAAACGCAGGGTGGACAGGAACTGGGCGGCGTCGGCGATGGACAGGTCCGTTAGCCCCGCGATGGATTTTTCCCCTTCCTCAGAGGCCAAGCGGACGGACAAAATTTCCGGCTTCAAGCGTGCCCCGTTACAGGTGGGGCACGGCACGTCCCGCATATAGCTCTGGTAGCGCTCCTTGGACCAAGCGCTTTCAGTTTCCTCCGCCTTGCGGTGCAGGAACGGGATGACGCCTTCGAACGGGGCAGACCAGTTGCGGACCCGACCGTAGCGGTTCTTGTACCGCACCGACACCACGTCCTTGGATCCGTGCAGGACCTTCTTCTGCTGCGCCGCGGTGAGCTCCGAATATGGCGTGGTCGGGTCCACCCCGATGGACTCAGCGAACCCTGCGATCAGTTTGTCGAAGTATTTGGAATTAGGCGAGGAGGTCCAGGGCTGGATCGCGGAGTTCAACGGGGCGTCCGGATCCGGAATGATCAGCTCGATGTCCACCTCCTGCTTGGTGCCGAGGCCGTCACAGGTCGGGCATGCGCCGTAGGGCGAGTTGAAGGAGAACGCGCGAGGCTCCAGTTCGTCCACGGTCAGGATGTGGCCGTTGGGGCAGGACATTTTCTCAGAGAAGCGACGGATTTCGCCCGTGTCGACGAACTCGATTGCGACTACGCCGTCGGCAAGCTGCAGTGCCGTCTCCACCGAATCGGTGAGGCGTTGCTGCTGGCTCGCTTTGACCTGCAGGCGGTCCACCACCACCTCAATATCGTGCTTGATCTGTTTCTCCAGCTTCGGCGGGTTCGACAGCTGGTGCACCTCACCATCGACGCGCACGCGGGAGTAACCCTGGGCGGCCAGGTCCGCGAACAGGTCAACGAACTCACCTTTTCGGGTGCGCACCACAGGGGCGAGCACCTGAAACTTCCGCCCCTCCTCCATAGCCATGACTTGGTCCACGATCTGCTGTGGGGTCTGCCGTTCGATCGTCGCGTCGCACACCGGGCAGTGCGCGGTACCGGCCCGCGAGAACAGCAGGCGCAGGTAGTCATACACTTCGGTGATCGTGCCGACAGTCGAGCGGGGGTTGCGGTTCGTCGACTTCTGATCGATTGACACCGCCGGCGACAGGCCATCGATGAATTCGACGTCCGGCTTATCCATCTGCCCCAGGAACATGCGGGCGTAGGAGGACAGCGACTCCACGTAGCGACGCTGTCCCTCCGCGAAGATCGTATCGAACGCAAGCGAAGACTTCCCCGAACCCGATAGGCCCGTGAACACAATCATGTTGTCCCGAGGAAGGTCGATGTCGACGCCCTTGAGGTTGTGTTCCCGCGCGCCGCGTACGATCAGGCGATCAGCCACTTGTGGTTACCCTTCATTCGTTGTCTAGTACTCAGACCAACAGTACCCTGTTGAACCATGACCCTAATCCTCGACCGCATCTCCGTCTCCGACTTCGACAACAACTGCTACCTGCTGGTTGACGGCACCAACGCCATGCTCATCGACGCCGCCGATGACGCCCCAGCCCTCCTCGCACTCGCGGACAAACACGGCGCCCGCATCACCCACGTCGTGACCACGCACCGGCACGCCGACCACGTCAGAGCCCTGCCAGCCGTCCTGGAGGCCACGGGCGCCACCCACATCACCTCCTTCCTCGACGCCCCGGCCCTACCCGCGCCCGCCGACATCGAGCTCAACCACGGAGACACCTTTAGCTTCGCCGGCCACGACTTCACCGCCATCATCCTGCGCGGACACACCCCCGGTGGCCTCGCCTTCGCCGCCACCATCGACAGCGCCACGCACCTGTTCGTCGGCGACTCCCTCTTCCCCGGTGGGGTCGGCAAAACCAACAACGAAAACGAATTTCAGCGGCTGTTCACCGACGTAACCACGCGGCTTTTCGACGCCTTCCCCGACGACGCCATCGTCCACCCGGGGCACGGATCAGACACCACTATCGGCGCTGAACGCCCACATCTGGCCGAGTGGGCCGAACGCGGCTGGTAAAACGTGGCTATCATGGGGACCACGCAACAAGAAAAGGAGCTAACCAACTAATGATTCGAAAAATTGCCCGCCCCATGCTCGCTTCCGCTTTCATCGCTTCCGGCGCCGACATGGTGGTGAACTCCGATGAACACCGTGAGGGCACCCAAGAGATGCTGGCTAAGCTGCGTGCGGTCGTGCCAAACGAGTACGCCAAGTACCTTCCCAAGGATGCGGACACTGTGACCAAGGCGCTCGGTGGCGCCCAGGCTGCCTCCGCGTCCCTACTGGCCATCGGCAAGGCTCCTCGCTTGTCCTCCGCTGTGCTCGCCGCGATCACCGTCCCGACCATGCTGTCCCGTTACGCTTTCTGGGAAACCCAGGACGCTAAGGAAAAGTTGGATCGTCGCAACGGCTTGATCACCAACACCGCCCTGCTCGGTGGCCTGATGATTGCCTCCGCCGACACCCAGGGCAAGCCTGGCCTGGCCTGGCGCGCAGAACACGCCACCAAGGTGGCGAACAAGAAGATCCAGGCCGCGCTGCCATCGAAGTCCGAGCAGAATGAGCTGGCAGAAAAGTTCCACGACATCGTTGACTACATCGACGACAACAAGGATGACTGGCTCGCCCGCGCCCAAAAGAACTCCGAGGTAGCTAAGCACAAGCTGGTCGCAGCAGCCGCAGCTGCACAAGAGAAGGCCAACGAGCTGCAGAAGATCGCCGCCGAGGAAGCTGGCAGGGCCCAGAAGAAGGCCGCTAAGTCCGCCGTCGTCTACCAGAAGAAGGCAGAAAAGGCGACGAAGAAGGCGCAGAAGAAGCTGAAGAAGTACGATATCTAACAGCTTTACTCTTTTAAAGCCGCCCGCCCGGGCGGCTTTTTAGCTTTAAAGGGAAGGTCATGAGCGAAATCGCAGCAGAGCAACGCTATGTGGATGAGCTGTTCCAGCGCATCGACGACGACGTCGCCCAATCCGACGCCAAGCTCAAAGAAGTCATGCTGCGCGTCGACCGCGCCGAACCCGACGCCGAAGCCCTCGTCGAACGCGAAACCGAATATCACGCCCTGAACGCCAAACTGGACAAGCTGACGCTCGCGCAGTTGGGGCTGGTGTTTGGCCGGATCGACATCGCCTCCGACGACATCGAGAATCCCGTCCCGGGGCGCCCCGACCTCGAACGCCGCTACATCGGGCGCATGGGCATCGATGCCCGGGAGGACAACTACCGGACGTTGCTGCTGGATTGGCGCGCTCCCATGGCACGGCCATTCTATTTGGCTACCACGGCTCAGCCACTGGGCGTCGAGAAGCGGCGACATATCCGCACGACCGGCCGCACCGTCGTGTCCGTCGATGACGAAGACCTCACCGAAGGCGGCGACGACCACGGCGTAGCCAGCGAATCAGCGCTGGCCAAGGCCCTGAACGCGGCGCGAGGCGCCCACATGAACTCCATCGTGGAGACGATTCAACGCGAACAAGACGAGATCATCCGCGACCCGCATCGCGGCGTCATGGTCGTCGAAGGGGGGCCGGGCACCGGGAAAACCGCCGTGGCGCTGCACCGCGTCGCTTACCTGCTCTACACCTGGCGCGAACAACTCGCGAAGACCGGCGTGCTCGTCATCGGCCCCAACCCAGTCTTCCTCGACTACATCTCACACGTCCTCCCCGAACTCGGCGAAACGGGCGTCGTCCTGTCCACCATCGGCGACCTCTTCCCCGGCGTCACCCCCACCGCCACCGACACCGACATCGCCCGCGAGGTCAAGGGCAGCCTGGAGATGGTGCATATTCTCAAAAAAGCCGTCCAGCAGTACCAGCAAGTCCTCCCCGACCAGCCCCTACGCATCGGCAGCATCACCCTCACCTGCACTACCGCGATGATGAAGTCGGCCCGCACCCGCGCCCGCCGCAGCCGACGCCCGCATAACTACGCCCGCCCCATCTTCACCGACACCCTCCTCGATCACCTCGCCCGCGCCCTCGGCGACCACATCGGCGCCGACCCCCTCGGCGGTAAGAACCTCCTCTCCGCCGGCGACATCGCCGAGCTCCACGACGAACTTGCCGATGAGCCCGCCGTCCAGCAACTCATCGACGCCCTCTGGCCCACCCTCACCCCTCACGACGTCCTCCTGGAGCTCCTCACCGACAAAGACCGCATCGCGACCGTCGCCGACGAATACGACGAAGAAACCCAACAAGCCCTCTACCGCGACACCCCCGACTGGACCCCCACCGACGCCGCCCTCCTCGACGAACTCACCCAGCTCATCGGCCTCCCCGCCGAAGATGCCGACGACGCCGACTGGGCCGCCAAGATCGAAGAAGCACAGGAAGCCCTCGACATCCTGCAAGGTTCCGCCGTCCAGGACATCGACGACGGGTTCGACGCCGAAGTCCTCCTCGCCCACGACGTCATCGACGCCGAAACCCTCGCCGCCCGGCAGCGCACCCGCGACTACCGCTCCACCGCACAGCGCGCCCGCGAAGACCTCACCTGGGCGTACGGGCACGTCATCGTCGATGAGGCACAAGAACTTTCGCCGATGGAGTGGCGGATGGTCATGCGCCGCTGCCCGTCTCGTTGGATGACGCTCGTCGGCGACACCGCCCAGACCGGATCACCCGCGGGCGTTGACTCCTGGGCCGAGACGTTGGAGCCCTTCGTCGGCTCCCGGTTCGTGCGCCGCGAGCTGACGGTGAATTACCGGACGCCGCGGGCTATCGCGGACTATGCGGCCCAATACGCCCCATCGAGAACTCCGGCGACGTCGATCCGGGAGGGGGAGCCGGTGCGGTTCGGGGCTGTTGCTGACTTGGCTGATTACCTCCCTTCCGATGGCCGGTCTTATGCTGTGATCCGCCCTGGCGAGGTGGAAAAAGTTAAAGGCCTGGAGTTCGACCACGTAATCGTGGTGAATCCAGACCTCATTGCCGCTGGCACGCAGGGCACGCAGAATCTGTATGTGGCTCTCACGCGCGCCACGCAGACTTTAACGGTGCTTACTTAGCCGGCGACCGTGTGAACGATCATGACGTCGCAGTTCGACTGACGTGCTACGTCCGCCGGGACGGAGCCCAGGAGGCGGCCGGTCAGGGAGTTAATGCCACGGTTGCCGACGACCAGCAGGTCAGCATCGTTGTCCGTGACGATCGCCATCAGCGCCTCCACCGGGGTGCCCGGCTTGATGACAGTTTCAATCTTCGTCGCGCCGATCTCCTTAGCTGCCTCGGCAGCCTTGTTCAGGTTTTCCTGCGCAGGGTCGTTACCGAGGACGGTGACGGAATCCTGGCGGAGGGTCTTGTTGGCGTCTTCTTTGGTCTCGTAGTAGGCACAGCCGATGATCAACGTCGCATCAAATGCGGCGGCGATTGCTGCTGCCCGCTGCACAGCCAAAAGGGAAGACTTCGATCCGTCAGTGCCGACGACAATCTTGGTGTACTGGCTCATATGTTGACCTCATTCGGATAGGAGAATGTACTTAAACTGATTTTACATACGGACTAGATTCCGGCTTCATTCAAACCGCGTAGCTCCTTTTTCAGATCGAGAATTTCATCACGTAGCCGGCCCGCGAGCTCGAATTTCAGCTCACGCGCAGCGGCTCCCATTTGGGCGGTCAGGTCGTCGATAAGCTGCTTAATTTCGCTCTGCGCCATCGACGACGTGTCGCGCTTCTCGACGACCACTGCCGCGTCACCCGTGCTCTCCTCGACCATCTCCAGGATGTCCGCGATCTTCTTGCGCAACGGCTGCGGATCAATACCGTGCTCGGTGTTGTAGGCGATCTGCTTCTCCCGGCGGCGCTCCGTCTCCTCGATAGCGTACTGCATCGACTCCGTGATCCGGTCTGCATACATGTGTACCTCGCCGGAGACGTTGCGGGCCGCGCGGCCGATCGTCTGGATGAGGGAGGTGGTGGAACGCAGGAACCCCTCCTTGTCCGCGTCCAAAATTGCGACGAGCGACACCTCCGGCAGGTCGAGGCCCTCGCGGAGCAGGTTGATGCCGACCAGGACGTCGTATTCGCCGAGGCGGAGCTGGCGCAGCAGCTCCACGCGCTGCAAGGTGTCGATGTCCGAGTGCAGGTAGCGCACCCGTACCCCGTTTTCCAACAGGTACTCTGTCAGATCCTCGGCCATCTTCTTCGTCAGCGTGGTGACCAAGACGCGCTCGTCCTTCTCCGTCCGCAGCCGAATCTCATGGATGAGGTCGTCGATCTGGCCCTTCGTCGGCTTCACCACCACCTTCGGATCCACCAGGCCCGTCGGGCGGATGACCTGCTCCACGAACTCGCCGCCCGTGGCCGCTAGCTCATACTTGCCCGGGGTCGCCGACATGTACACGCACTGGCCTTTGCGCGCGTCGAACTCTTCCCAAGTGAGGGGCCTATTATCCAGCGCGCTCGGCAGACGGAAGCCGAAATCGACCAGATTTCGTTTCCGGCTCGCATCGCCCTCATACATCGCGCCGATTTGGGGGACGGTGACGTGGGATTCGTCTATGATGGTGAGGAAGTCTTCCGGGAAGTAATCAATCAGGGTGGCCGGTGCGGATCCCGCCGGGCGGCCGTCGATGTGGCGGGAGTAGTTCTCGATGCCACTGGTAAAGCCGACTTGCTCGATCATTTCGATGTCATATTCGGTGCGCATCCGGAGGCGTTGGGCTTCCAGGAGTTTCCCGCGGTTTTCGAAGTCCGCGAGGCGCTCGGCCAGTTCCTCCTTAATCGCCTGAATCGCTTTTTCCATCCGCTCCGGGCCGGCCACGTAGTGGGTTGCAGGGAAGATGCGCAATTCGTTGACCTGGCGAATGACGTCGCCGGTCAGCGGGTGGATGTAGTAAAGGGTGTCGATCTCGTCGCCGAAGAACTCGACCCGCACCGCGAGTTCCTCGTAGGCAGGGATGATGTCCACCGTGTCGCCTTTCACGCGGAACGTGCCGCGGGTGAATGCGACGTCGTTGCGGGCGTACTGGATGTCAACGAGGAGTCTGAGGAACCTGTCGCGCTCAATCTCCTCCCCGGTTTTCAGCTGCACCGACCTGTCCAAATAAGACTGCGGCGTGCCCAGGCCGTAAATGCACGACACCGAACTCACCACGACGACGTCGCGACGGCTCAGCAGGCTCGACGTCGCCGAGTGCCGCAGCCGCTCCACATCCTCATTGATCGACGAGTCTTTCTCGATGTACGTATCACTCGACGCGATATACGCCTCCGGCTGATAGTAGTCGTAATAACTCACGAAATACTCCACCGCGTTGTTCGGTAACAACTGTCGCAACTCGTTCGCCAGCTGCGCCGCCAGCGTCTTATTCGGCGCCATCACGAGCGTCGGCCGCTGCATCTTCTCAATCAACCACGCCGCCGTCGCCGACTTACCCGTACCCGTGGCGCCCATCAGGACAACGTCCCGCTCCCCACGATTCAGCCGCTCACTCAGCTCCTTAATCGCCTGCGGCTGATCACCACTCGGCTCAAACTCCGAAATAACCTCAAACCGCGCATCACTACGCTCAATGTCCTCCGGCCGATGCTCCGATACCGGAATCAAAGGATGTTCTGCAGGGAAAGCCATGCCGTTTAGCCTACCCTCTGTGGAAAACCGAAGTTATCCACAGGCGCCACGCTTTCCGACGCCCACTTCCCCTCCCGCTCGGCTACCTTCACAGCCATGTTCTCCGAATTCGCCGCAGCCCATGCCCCAGGCATCGCCATCCTCGAAGACTGCGCCCGCCACGCACGCCTCATCGGCATTTCGGACCTCGCCCACCAATCCGGCATGTCGGAAACCTACATCCGTAGCCTCCTGAGCACCTACAAACGCCTCAAAGACCACGCCGACGCCGCCACCGGAATCCCCGTCCACATCCTCGTCCTCGTCGCCCGCTGGGCCAAGAAGATGCAGCCCGAAGCCATCCCCACCCTCCTCGCAGCCGTCCGTGGCCGCTCCTACGACGAAGCCGAAGACCACCTCCGCGCCGCCGTCAACGAATATGGCAAACCTCACCCGCCACGCGGAACCGTCGGCGTCGCAAAGCGGCCTGACCTCTGGGGCCGACGCCGCATCACCTTCCACCTCACCGACGCCGAATGGGCCCACATCCGCGAACAATCCCGCCCCTTCATCGAGAAAAAACGCGACACCCACACCTTCGGACAAGCCCTCGACATCTGGCTCAAACAAAAACTCCTCTCCCCATCGGCAAACACCACCCCCACCTACAAACCCGTCCTCCTCATCCCCGTCGACCGCTCCCTCATCTGGGACCGCGGCTACCTGGTCACCGCCGACGGCGCCCGTATCACACCCGAGGAAGCCCTCAAAGGCCAACTCGATAACACCGGCTGGGTTCTCCAAACCGCCCTCGACGCCGACGGCGTCGCCCACGCCACCGCAGTAGCCCCCATCCAAGACACCCGCTGCTCCACCGGCGCACACCGCATGATCGCCAACCTGGAAACCCTCATCTGCTCCTGGCCCGGCTGCCACCGCCCCGCCGCCGAATGCCAATCCCACCACATCGACGCCTGGTCCCGAGGCGGAGAAACATCCTGGGAAAACCTCACCCCGCTATGCCCAACACACAACGGCATGAACGACGACGACCCCGACAACGAAAACCACGGACGAATAGTCCGGGGCAACGGCGGCTACCCCGGACATCAACGAAGAAAAGGTGACCCCATCCGCTACTCCGGAAACGACCTCCTCACCTCCGGTTGGCGCGGACTCACATACGACTACTACGCCACAAGACACTCCCCACCGCAGCCATAAAAAAACTCCGAGCGCAGTGTATCGCCCTCCAGGGCAATACACTCGCTTCGCCGTGCTTGAATTCTAGACATTCGACACGTCCAGGGAAACGAGAATCTCCGCCTGACCGGTAGGCGGAGAGCGAATAAACTCCCCCTCCCATCGGCAACTTGGCGGAGGAAACCCGTTTCGGTATGCATCGGACCTCGCCTCCCTTTAGTCTTCTGTGCATACACCTGAAACGGCTTCCCGGGAGTTCGTTGGTCTCTTCGTATTCGAAAGGGGTCAATCGTCGGGTAAAGGCCTTTTGCCCGTCCCTGGCCACGTACCGACCAGCTTTTCAAGCATGACGAATCCTTTCCACGAGTGCATCGACCTGCAGCTGCAGCTCTTCCAGCGTTCCATTGTTGTCGATGAGTACATCGGCGGCCGCGTTACGCTGATCATCGGAAATTTGCGCACTCATCCGTTTCCTTGCGTCGTCGGCTGTAAGACCACGTCCGATGAGGCGTTGCACGCGGGTTTCGGGGTCAACGGTGACAACGACGACGAGGTCCATGTTTTTATGGAGGCCGAGGTCGACGAGGAGGGGCATGTCGTAGACAACGTCTCCGGGAGCTTGCGCGATGCGTCGGTCGGTTTCTTCCCGAATTCTTGGGTGCATGATCGCGTTGAGCCGTGCAGTTGCCGATGGGGAGGCGAAGGCGATCTCGGCGAGTTTGGGCCGGTTGAGTCGCTGGCCGTCGATGATGTCGGGGCCGAAGGCGTCGATGAGGGCGGCGAGGGCGGGTTCTCCGGGTTCAACGATGTCGCGGGCGATTTGGTCTGCGTCGATGATGGTGAAGCCGCGGTGGCGGAGCATGGTGGCTACTGTTGATTTTCCGGAGCCGATGCCTCCGGTGAGTCCGATGAGCATGTGTTTAGTGTACGCAAAAGGCCCGCCTCTCGATGGGGGCGGGCCTTGGGGTCTAGTTAGTGACTAGTTGCCGGCGAGCTTTTCGCGAAGTGCTGCGAGCTGTTCGTCGGATGCGAGGGAACCTGCGGACTCTTCTGCTGGTGCTGCAGCCTCGGTGGAGGATGCTTCGGAAGAGTAGTTTGCTGGTGCGGATGCTGCAGCTTCAGCTGCAGCGGCACGGTTCTTCTCGATTTGTGCGGTGTGGAGCTGGTGGCGACGCTCGGACTCTGCGTAGCGAGCTTCCCACTCTGCGCGCTGCTCTTCGAAGCCTTCGAGCCATTCGTTGGTCTCTGGGTCGAAGCCTTCTGGGAAGATGTAGTTGCCCTGCTCGTCGTAGGAGTCGGCCATGCCGTACTTGGATGGGTCGAACTCTTCGGTGTAGTCTTCGTCGGCCTGCTTGAGGGAGAGGGAGATGCGACGGCGCTCGAGGTCGATGTCAATGACCTTGACCATTGCTTCGTCGCCAACAGAGACGACCTGGTCGGGGACCTCGACGTGGCGCTCAGCCAGCTCGGAGATGTGGACGAGGCCCTCGATGCCTTCTTCGACGCGGACGAATGCGCCGAATGGGACGAGCTTGGTGACCTTACCAGGCACGATCTGGCCCACAGCGTGGGTGCGTGCGAAGACGCGCCATGGGTCTTCCTGGGTTGCCTTCAGGGACAGGGAGACGCGCTCGCGCTCAAGCACAACGTCGATGACTTCGACGGTGACTTCGTCGCCAACGGCAACAACCTCGGATGGGTGGTCGATGTGCTTCCAGGACAGCTCGGAAACGTGGACGAGGCCGTCTACGCCGCCGAGATCGACGAATGCGCCGAAGTTGACGATGGAGGAAACAACGCCCTTGCGGACCTGGCCCTTCTGCAGCTGTGCGAGGAACTCGGAGCGGACCTCGGACTGGGTCTGCTCGAGCCATGCGCGGCGGGAGAGGACCACGTTGTTGCGGTGCTTGTCCAGCTCGATGATCTTGGCTTCGATCTGCTGGCCGATGTATGGGTCGAGGTCGCGGACGCGACGCATTTCGACGAGGGATGCTGGCAGGAAGCCACGCAGACCGATATCCAGGATCAAGCCGCCCTTGACAACCTCGATGACGGTACCGGTGACTGGCTCGTCCTTCTCCTTGAGCTCCTCGATGGCGCCCCAAGCACGCTCGTACTGTGCGCGCTTCTTGGAGAGGATCAGACGGCCTTCCTTGTCCTCCTTGGTGAGGACGAGTGCGTCGATCTGGTCGCCGACCTGCACGACCTCGTCTGGGTCAACGTCGTGCTTGATGGACAGCTCGCGGGATGGGATGACACCTTCGGTCTTGTATCCGATATCGAGCAGTACCTCGTCGTGATCGACCTTGACGACGGTACCTTCAACAATGTCGCCGTCGTTGAAGTACTTGATGGTGGCGTCGATCGCTGCGAGGAAATCCTCAGCGGTGCCGATGTCGTTGATGGCTACCTGAGGAACGTTGTGGTTGGGCATGTGTTAATAGCTCCGAAAGCTTATAGGAAATCGAAAATGGACAGGGATTTGCGGGTCTGAAGTGCAAGAACGCGGGTATGACACTTTCCTATAGAGTATCCACCGCGCGCCCGTGCAGACACGCTTCACAAACAATAGTCCCTTTTACCTGCAGAATCAAATAGAAAGTGGCATATGTCTTCAGAATTTTCGGCAGCGAACCGCGTCTGGTGGGATCAGGATGCACACAACTACCACGAGTCACACAAAAACTATCTTTCGTCCTTCTATTGGTGTCCCGAGATGTTGCATGAAAAGGACGCACGGCTGCTTGGCGACGTCCGAAACAAACGAGTCCTAGAAATTGGCTGTGGCTCGGCCTCCTGTACGCGATGGCTCGAAGGTCAGGCCGACTTGGCGGTCGGGGTTGATTTGTCGATGGGGATGCTTCGGCACGGGTCGGGAAACCTCGTCCAGGCCAACGCCCTGGAGATACCGTTTGCCGATGGAGCTTTTGATGTGGCGTTCTCGGCGTTCGGGGCGATTCCGTTCGTGGAATCTTCGGTGGATGTGTTGCGGGAGGCTGTGCGCGTCGTGAAGCCTGGCGGTCGTTTTGTAATGTCTATCAATCATCCGATGCGGTGGATTTTTGCCGATGATCCGGAGAGCTTTGAGGTGCAGTTTAGCTATTTTGACCGGTCGGGCTATGTCGAGGTGGCGGGCGGTGAGGTGACGTATGCGGAGCAGCATCGGACGATGGGCGATCGGATTCGGGAGTTATTACAGGTGGGGTTTGTTCTCGATGATGTGATTGAGCCAGAGTGGCCGGAAGGGCTGACGGAGAATTGGGGCCAGTGGTCGCCGATGAGGGGGAAGGTGTTTCCGGGCACTGTGATTTTTGTCTCGCACAAACCTTATTTATTTTGATAACAGCTTCCATTATCATTCTAGGATTAGGTTAGTATGCCCTTATTTCAGCTAACCGAAGTTATCTCTTCAGAAAGGTAAAAATGAAGCGTCCATTGCTGCTCATCCCAGCGCTGGCTCTGACTCTGACGTCGTGTGGCGACCCAGGCCAGAGCGAAGCCTCCGGCGAGTTCCCCGAGCGCTTGGTCCTCGCGGACCGTGCAGCCGCCAAGAAATACCACCCGGCATCCGGGTTCGGCCAAACTGGCGTGAGCCCGGTCTACGACGGCTTGCTGCGCCCGAAGGCCGGCTCCCCGGACACCATCCCGGAGTTTGAACCCGCGCTCGCCGCCGAGATGCCGACGCACAACGCCGATGCCACCGAATGGACCGTGAAGCTCAAGACGGGCATCAAATTCTCCGACGGCTCCGACTTCGATTCCGCCGATGTGAAGGCCTCCTACGACGTGGCCCGCGATCTCAAGGCCGGTTCCGAGGTGGTCGCCCGCTACAACATGATCGATGAGGTGCAAACCCCAGACGAGCACACCGTGGTGTTCCGGCTGAAGTACCCGCTGGCGGAGATGCACTCTCGCCTGGCGTACGCGATCACCCCATCGGAAAAGACGAACGACAGTGTCCCGGTGGCCGATTCGGAGCTGAACACCCACCCTGTGGGCACCGGGCCGTACGTCTTTGTCTCGCACAAGGCCGATGAAACTGTCCTCAAGGCTAATGAGAACTACTGGGGCGGCACTCCCCCGGTTCGTGAGCTGGTGATCACCACCGCTGCCGATGATACGGCCCGTGCGCAGCGCGTCGTCGCTGGTGAGGTTGACGGTGCGGCAATCCCACCGGCCCAGGCGGCCAGCGTGAAGAACGCCAAGAACCTGAACATCGACGTCGCTCACACCGCGGACTGGCGTGGCATTTCCTTCCCGAAGGTGCCGGAACTAGCGGACCCGAAGGTGCGCCAGGCTCTGAACTACGGCGTCGATAGGCAGGCGCTTATCGACGGCACCCTCTCCGGTTACGGTGTCTCCATCGATACCCTGCTCTCCAAACTCTACGGCGACGCCCACAACCCTCAGGTGGGATTCAAGTACGACACCGCGAAGGCTGAGCAGCTTCTCGATGAGGCGGGCTGGGTCAAGGGCGCCGATGGGATGCGACAGAAGGACGGCAAGCCGTTCCACATCGACCTGTTCTACGCCGGAAACGACACCACCCGGCGCGACATCGCGGTGGAGTTCGCTTCGCAGATGAAGAAACTGGGCCTGGAGTTTGAACTCAAGTCGGGGACCTGGGATGAGATTGCCCCGCAGCTGAGCAAGGCTGCCGCGGTGCTGGGCGGCGGTTCTGCCCCATATGATCCGACGGTGATGGTGTACGAGTATCTGCACACCCGTACGGAGGCCACGAGCAAGTACGCCAACCCGGGTGATTACGGTTCTGCGGAGCTGGATGCCTTGCTGGATGAGGCTCGCAGTGAGGTAGATACCGATAAGCGCAATGAGTTGTGGAAGAAAGCGCAGGAGCTGTACTTCGACAATCCTTCCGCACTGGTGCTGCTGAATCTGGATCACATTTACGTGTCCAAGCCGAACGGTTACCAGAAGCCGGGCGTGATTATTGAGCCACACATCCACGATGCGACGTGGGGTCCGTGGTGGCGGATGTCGGAGTGGTCTAAGTAGCTTATGCTGACACATCGCGATAATGTGCGCAGCCTGCCGAAGATGATCGGCACCCGCTTGGTGATTACTGCTTTCACCACGTTCGGGGTGACGTTCGCGATTTTCGGTTTGGCTGCGGTGTCGCCGTTTGACCCGTTGGCCCATCACTTAGGTTCCGACTACGGCAGTTATACCGATGCGGAGCTGGCGGAGATCGCGGCGTCGCTTGGTATGGATCGGCCGTGGTGGGGGCAGTGGCTGTATTGGTGGCAGCACTTGCTGCAGGGTGATTTGGGCTGGTCCCGGATTTATCACAAGCCGGTGGCGGATGTGATTGTGGAGCGCCTGCCGTGGACGCTGTTGCTATCTGCGGTGGGGCTGGCGATCCTGATGCTGCTGGCTGTGGTGCTGGGGATTCTTTCTGCTCGTCATCCGCACGGGCTGGTGGATCGCTGTGTCACGGCGGTGGGTGTGTTTATCGCTGCGACGCCGTCGTATGTGTATGCGCTGGGCACGGTGCTGTTCTTCGGCTTGTTGCTGCATGCCATCCCGATCGGTGGGGCTGCCCCGATCGGGCGGGAGCCGTCGCTGGCGAATGTGGGACCGTATCTGATTGCACCGGCGTGTGTGTTGGCGATCTCGCAGCTGTCCTGGCCGTTGCTGGCGATGCAGCAGGCTGCGCGTGATGCTTCGGCGTCAGAGGCGGTTCGTACCGCCCGGTTGCGGGGGCTGAGCCAGCGGAAGATTCTGCTGCGCCACATCTTGCCGATGTCCCTCATGCCGTTGGTGACGCTGATCGGTGCGCGCCTGAGTGAGCTGGTGGTGGGGGCGCTCATCGTGGAGACGGTGTTTTCCTGGCCGGGCCTGGCTTTCGCCACGGTCGAGTCCGCGATTGCGGTGGATTTTCCGCTCCTGGCGTTCATCACGGCGGCGACAACCGTGGTGGTGATGTTGGGGTCGCTGGCTAGTGACATTGCCTACGTTTTGATTGATCCGAGGGTGACCGATGTTTAAACCACGCTTAGGTGCCAGCTTGTTTGTGCTGGTGTTGTTGTATGCACTGTTGGTTCCGGCGTTGCTGGATCAAGGCTCCCCGAGTTTCGCCACAGCCCTGCAGGCCCCGAGTGGCGAACACTGGTGGGGCACGGACCATTTCGGTTTTGACCTGTTCGTGCGTACCGCGCAGGCGCTGCGGGTGTCGCTGCTGATCGGCCTGATTTCCGCGTTGTTGGCTACCGCGCTGGGCGTGATAGTGGGCCTAAGTGCGGCGACGTTGGGTGGTTGGGTGGACCGCGTGATCATGCGGCTTACCGACGCCATCAACTCGATCCCGCACATGATTTTGTCCGTGGTGATCGTCGCCCTGTTTCAGGGATCGATTCCGGCGCTGATCATTTCCATCGGTATCACGCACTGGGCTCCGGTGGCCCGTATTATCCGCTCCACGGTGCTGTCCGTGCGCGCCTCCGATTTCGTCGATGCCTCTTACGGGGCCGGGGCCCGGCCCCGCTGGATCCTGCGCCGCCACTACTTCCCCGCGGCGCTGAGCCAAGCGGTCGTCGCGATCACCATGCTCATGCCCCACGCGGTGTGGCACGAATCAGCGCTTAGCTTCCTGGGCCTGGGTATCCAGCCCAATGAGCCGTCGCTCGGCACGCTGATGGATCTGGCGCGCGAGGACATCATGAAAGGTGCCTGGTGGTCCCTGGTGTTCCCCGGCATTGTGTTGCTGCTGACCACGATCTCCGCGATGTCATTGATGCGCAAGAAAGACACCACAGCGCGAGACTGTGACGCCGACCTTGCCGTTGCTGCTGAGGTTCCCGACACCGGGGTCGCTGGGCTCACGGTCACCGCTGACGATGGCACCACGTTGGTGCATGACGCCACCCTAGAGCTCACCCCCGGTCAGGTCCACGGCCTCGTCGGCGCATCCGGTTCAGGAAAAAGCACGCTGGGGCGCGCCCTGCTTGGCGCGATCCCGCCAGGGTGCAGTGTTACCGGCACAATCAGCGTGGCGGGGGAACGCTTAACCGAATGTGAGTCGGCAGCGGCAACGCGGAAACCTGGGGCGTCGTTAAGCGCCCTGCGCGGCTCAAACGTCAGCTTCGTCCCGCAGTCCGCCGCGACGTCGTTTACCCCGGTGCGCCGCATCGGCCCGCAACTCGCCGAGCTGAGCACCGGCATGCACACGGTGCCGGAGCTGCTGGAGCTGGTGCACCTGACCCCGGACATCGCCGACTACTTCCCCCACCAGCTCTCCGGTGGCATGATGCAGCGCGTCGCCATCGCCGGCGCCCTCGCAGGAGATCCCCAGGTGATCGTTGCCGATGAGCCGACCAGCGCGCTCGACCCCGACCTCACCCTGGAGATCCTCGCCCTGCTGCGGGAGATCGCGGACAGCGGCACCACGGTGCTGCTCATCACCCACGACATCGAGGACCTCATCGACGCCGGCATCTGCCACCACATCTCCGTCATGCACCACGGTGAGATCGTCGAACACGGCCCGCACGTGCTGGACAATCCCACCCACCCCTACACCAAGGCGCTGCTCGCGGCCCTACCAAGCGGTGGGCTGCGCCTGACAAAGGAGTTCGTCAGTGGCTAGTCTCACCGCGCACAACATCAGCATCCGCTTCGGCACCAAATCTGTCTTAGAAGACGTGACGCTATCGATCGCGCCGGGCGAGATCGTCGGCCTCATCGGCGCCTCGGGGTCCGGGAAAACCACGCTGGGCCGTATTCTCACCGGTCGCTACCAGCCCACCGCAGGTCACGTCACCATCGACGATGTGCCATTGAAACGCCGAGATCCGCGGATCGCCACGATCCACCAATCGCCCCGCGCCGCCACCAACCCCGGCTGGACGCTTACCGAGATCATTAGGGAACCCCTGGACATTTCGGGTGGTAGCGCGGACATCGTGCAGCTTGCGCAAGAGTGTTTCCTCTCCCCCGAGCTGCTCGAGCGCACCCCGGAGCACGTCAGTGACGGGCAGCTGCAGCGCGCCTGCATCGCCCGGGCGTTCGCGCAGCAGCCGCGCTATCTGGTGTGCGACGAGCCAACCTCGGCTCTGGATCCCATTGCCACGGCGGGCGTGATTCAGTTGCTCACCAAGCGCGCCGAGGACGGCAGTGGCGTGCTGCTCATCTCGCACGACCACCGCCTGCTCGCCGCGTGCGCGCACCGGATTGTGCGTATCGACGAGCTCTAGTGCGCCGCTAGGTCCCAGTTTTCCCCGGAGCCTGCGGACACTTCCAGCGGCACGGACAGGGAGATGGCGCCGTCCATCTCCCGCTCCACGATGGCCTTGACTTCTTCCAGCTCGCCGGGGGCGATCTCCAGCACGAGTTCGTCGTGCACCTGCAGCAACATGCGGGATTTCATGCCCTTCAGCGCGGCGTCGACGCGGATCATCGCCACCTTAATAATGTCCGCAGCGGTGCCCTGGATCGGGGCGTTGAGGGCGGCGCGCTCCGCGTTTTCTCGGGCCACACGGTTATCGGACATGAGTTCCGGCAGGTAGCGGCGGCGCCCGAACAACGTGGACGTGTAGCCGTCCTTGCGGGCCTGCTCCACCACCTTGGACAGGTAGTCGCGCACCCCGCCGAAGCGCTGGAAGTAAGCCTCCATGATTTTCTTCGCCTCGCCAGGGGTGATGTCGAGCTGCCCGGCCAGTCCGAACGCAGACAGGCCATAGACCAGGCCATAAGACATGGCTTTCACGCGGCGGCGCAGCTCCGGGGTGACCTCGGAAACCGGCACGTCGAACACGCGAGAGCCCACGTAATTGTGCAGGTCTTCACCCTTTTGGTAGGCGTCGATCAGTCCGGGGTCGCCAGACAGGTGCGCCATGACGCGCATCTCGATCTGTGAGTAGTCGGCCGTGAGCAGGCACTCGTACCCTTTGCCCACGGTGAATGCCGCGCGGATGCGACGCCCCGCCGGGGTCCGCACCGGAATGTTCTGCAGGTTCGGTTCCGTAGAAGACAGTCGGCCTGTCGACGCGACCGTCTGGTTGAACGTGGTGTGGATCCGCCCGTCGGAGGCGACGGACTTGATCAGCCCATCCAGGGTGGTTTTCATCTTCTGGTATTCGCGGTGGGCCAGCAGGTGATCCAGGAACGGGTGCGGATGGTTGACCGCCAGTGCTTCGATTTCTTTGGCTGCCGTGGAGTATCCCGTCTTCGTTTTCTTGGTTTTCGGCATGCCCAGGGTCTCAAACAGCACCACTTGCAGCTGCTTCGGGGAGGACAGGTTCAGGTTCGGGTCGCCCGCCAATTCCCGGGCGGCGGCTTCCTCATCGGCGACCATTTCCACGAAGGTGTCGCGCTGCTCTTCCAGGGCCGCCACCGACACGGCGATGCCGGTGGCTTCCATGCGCGCCAGGATGCTCAGCAGTGGCAGCTCGAGGGATTGGTACAGCTCGTAGCCCTCGATTTTCTGGAGTTCCTTGGTGAGCTCTTCCGCAAGTTCCCACACCGCTGCGGCGTGGTCGGCGAGCTCTGTGTTGTCGGACAGCAGCGAAAGCTGATCTGTGTCCGCAGCCAGCTGTTTCTTCAGGTGGCGCTGGTAGACGTCCGCGAGGGAGTAGGTGCGCTGACCAGGGCGCACCAGGTAGGCGGCCAGAGCGGTATCGTGCGCGATGCCGTCTAGTTCATAGCCTTGATCGGCGAGGGCGTGCCAGGCGGCTTTCGCGTCGTGGAAGAACTTGGGCTCCTCGGATTTCAGCCACTTGGCGAGCGCCGCGGAGTCCTCCTCATCGAGCTCCGCGAGGTCCACGAGGAGTGCGTGGCGGTCGGCGTCGACAAGCGCCAGCTGCTGCCCCTGCAGCGCCACAGCGAGCGGCCCGCGTGGCAGCCACTCCCGCACCGCCTGCTTATCGACGACCAGTTCCGTGACTTCTTGTGGCGCGTCGGTGACCTCGGCGTTGATTACTGAAAGGATGCGCTCGCGCAGGTTGGTGCCGAATTCGAGTTCGTCAAAGGTGGTGGCAATCTCAGTGATGTCCGCGGGCTGGAACGCTAGCTGGTCGGGGCTGACGGGCAGCTCAAGGTCCTTCACCATCTCCGTGAGGGTGCGGTTCATTTTCACCTGGTCGAGGCGCTCCCGGAAATTGTTACCCGCCACACCCTTGATCTCATCCGCGTGTTCCACCAAGTTATCGATGGTGTGGTACTGCTGGATCCACTTCGCAGCCGTCTTCTCCCCCACCTTCGGCACCCCCGGCAGATTATCGGAGGAGTCACCGCGCAGCGCCGCAAACTCCGGATACTGCTTCGGCGTCAGACCATATTTTTCTTCCACCGCCGCCGGGGTGAAACGATGCAGGGTGGATACGCCCCGCATCGGGTACAGCACCGTGGTGGTGTCATTGACCAGCTGGAAGGAATCGCGGTCACCTGTGACGATGAATGTCTCGAAGCCGAGAGGCTTCGCCGCCGTGGCGAGCGTAGCGATAATATCGTCCGCCTCGTAGTTTTCCTTGCGGATCGTGGTGATACCCAGCTTGTTCAGCGCATCCTCGATGAGCTCCACCTGGCCCCGAAACTCCTCCGGCGCGGCTTCACGCTGCGCCTTATAGTCTGGGAACAGCTCGGTGCGGAACGTATTGCGGCCCACATCGAACGCGACGGCGATGTGATCAGGTTTTTCCTCACTCAGCAGGTTCGCGAGCATCGACAAAAAGCCATACACAGCGTTCGTATGCTGCCCACCCGAAGTGGAAAAATTCTCCGCCGGAAGCGCATAAAAGGCCCGGAACGCCATCGAGTGCCCATCGATCAACATCAACTTCATGGCACCCAAGTCTAGGCGATTTTATTTCCGTACCGGCCATGGGCTAATATTTTGTTTCACGCCCCTGTATCCCAATTGGCAGAGGAAACGGATTCAAAACCCGTCCAGTGTGAGTTCGAGTCTCACCAGGGGCACCAAAAGGACCGCTCTCATCCGGAGCGGGTTTTGTGTTTCACCTGTGTGCCGGTACGGGTTTTCTTTGGTTGCGCGTTGGCCCCGACATTACCCTCCCGAAGTTCGGGCTCGTGGGGGCAGTTCTGGGGCAACCTCCGGGGCGCAATGTCGGGGTCTGGCTTCTAAGCCCACCAATGCCGGGCCGAGAAGGGCCACCATACTTAATAACCCACCAGCATCCCTATCGCGGTATTGAGGGCAGCGTGCAGGATTGCGCATTCGATTACGCTCCCCGAAAGGGGTCTTAATAAACCAAGAAGCCACCCGGCAACAAACTGCATGGGCAGAATCGGCTACAGCCTGGCGTCGATAGTGAGTAGTAACAGATGTGGAAGCAGGAAAATCGCAGCTTGCACTGTGTTTCCTACCCAAAACCCCAGCCGTCGCAGGAGCATTCCGCCGAGGAATCCGCGAAAGAAGATCTCCTCGCCCACCGCTCTCAGGATGACCGCCAGGCTGATTCCTTGTGCAATCACCACTCCAGGCGTCGTGAGATCGGCTGAAGTCACCAGACGGGTTCCTGAAGAGAGCGACTGCGAAGCCTGCGGTGCGCCAGCTCCCCCATTGCCAGCCCACGTTCGCCCCTGCGCGCCGCATTCCGAGCGATCGGCGCCTGACCAGCACATAGCTGAGCGAGGGAATGAGAAACAACAGAAATTCAACCATAATTATCCCTACAGCAAATCGTAGCAATCCCAGTCGCACAGGAAAACACGTTCCGGCCGCTGCCCGCCAGTTAGTTGTGACCCTGGTTGGGTTTCAGGCGTGGTTTTCTAGCTGTGCTAGATGCCTGGTTTCCAGTGTAGCTGGTTGTTGT
>NZ_JBVJNS010000016.1:0-50600 GCF_055583565.1 Corynebacterium sp. NPDC104732 | reverse complement strand
AACAGTCCTACTGACAGGCATAACAAGCAGCTTCCTCCCGGCAACACACGCCGGGCTCAGCCACGCAGACCCTCCAACAAAAAGTCCGCAGTCCCTTTTTCCAAAAAGCAAATGTGAAGCTCCCACTCTCGAAAAACAGGACTCGAACTCAAGCAGTGGGGCGCTTAGGGGAGGGTTGCTGGTGAGATAGTCGGCTTTGGGGTTGGCTGGGGTGGGGGTTGGCCCCGACATTACGGCCCCGACAATGCCTGGCTAGCGCGTTGGCCCCGACATTACGGCCCCGACAATGCCTGGCTAGCGCGTTGGCCCCGACATTACGGCCCCGACAATGCTGCCAAAACGCCTCAATGAACCCGAACTTCGGGCGGGTAATGTCGGGGTGGGCAAAGGATATGCCGACCCACCATCAACTAAAAACGCAACTGTTGGGAACAATGGAACAATTGAGGATATTGTGATAAATGGGCTAACGTTGCGCGAATCGCAAAAACCCGCGAACCCAAAAAAAACTGAGCTCGCGGGAGAAGGTAAGGAAAAATGCGTTATGCCTTGTAGTTCAGCAAGAACAGAGCTTCGGCGATCGCAATATCGCGGATTTCTTCTGGAGCCACGGACTCGTCAGGGGAGTGGATCACGCAAGACGGTTCTTCGACGCCAAACAGTGTAATTTCAGCGGATGGCATGATTGATTGGAGTTTTTCGCATAGTGGGATGGAACCACCGGAGCCGACGGTCACTACGTCAGAGGAAAAGGCGTCTGCCATGCAGGTGTTGAAGTAGGTGACTGCGGGGCCGTTGATGTCGGTGCGGAAGGGGTCGTTGAGGCCTGAGGTTTCGATGGTGATGTGTGCGCCCCATGGGGTGTGTTTACGCAGGTGGGCCTCGAGGGCGTCGGCGACTTGCTGGGCGGTGAGTCCTGGTGGGACGCGGAACTGGAGGTTCGCGGAGCAGGTTGCTGGGACGGCGTTGACTGCTTCGGCCACTGGGGTGGAGGTCCAGCCGGTGATGGAGATTGCCGGACGCGCCCATACCTGATCGGCGACTCCTGTAGTGCCGGAGCCCATGACTGCAACGCCGTCGAGGATGCCGGCGTCGGCGCGGAAGTCGGCTTCATCGTAGGGAAGGCCGTCCCACTGCTGGGTGCAGTCGAGGCCGTCGATGGTGATCAGGCCGCTCTCGTCGCGGAGCGTGTTGAGCAGGCGCACCATGGCGAAAACGGCATCAGGCGCGGCGCCACCGAAACCGCCAGAATGGACGGGTGCGCGGAGGGTGTCGAGGGTGACCTGCATTTGGCCGCCACCGCGTAGCGTCGTGGTGAGCGTCGGCTTACCGACGGCCACATTCCCCGAATCCGCGATGAAAATAACATCGGCTTGGAACAGTTCTGGCCGGGTGTCGATGAGGTTTTCCAAGCCCTCGCCACCCATCTCCTCAGAACCTTCGATCACAACGCGGAGCCCCAGCGGGGTGCCACCGTGCTCAGCAACAGCGCGCAACGCAGCCAAGTGCATGACCAGGTTGCCCTTGCAGTCGGCTGCGCCTCGGGCGTACCAGCGGCCATCGCGTTCGGTGAGGGTGAACGGATCGGAAGTCCATTTGTCCAGGTCACCTGCTGGAACCACGTCATAGTGGGAGTACAGCAGGACGGTTGGTTGGCCTGGTTCTGGGTCCTTGGTGGCGATGAAGATGCGAGCGCCGTCGATGCCGTCGTGGTGAGTGACGTTGAGTCCGGCGTCGGTAAGCGCCTGCTCTACCCAGTTCGCTGCACCGGCGAGCTCCTCAGCGAGTTCCGGCGTGGAGTGCACCGAGTTGAAGGACGTGAGCTCGGAAAGGTCCTTGAAAATGCGGTCGCGCTGGCCCGTGATGTGGTCGCGGATGGATTCAATCGAGTTAGTCATGCCTTACAGCATACGGACAATAGCGAAACGCCCGAGCAAAAATTCATTTGCCCGGGCGCGATGGCTAGAAGTGTGGAAGTCCGTTGCTCTTCAAGAAATTGTTGATCACGGTGCCGATTCCGAAAACGATGCCGATGGTTCCGAGGGCGCTGAGGATGACGTCCACGATGCCAAAAGCGCTGTCAGAGGAAAACCCGCCGTCTGCATCAGATTCAGGGGATTTCTGCTTGTTGTCGGTTTCCGGCTTGGCTGGGTTTGCCTGCTTGTTGTCGGTTTCCGGCTTGACTGGGTTTGCCTGCTTGTTGTCGGTTTCCGGCTTGACTGGGTTTGCCTGCTTGTTGTTGGTTTCCGGCGTGGCCTCAGGGGATTCCTGCTTGTTGTTGGTTTCCGGCGTGGCCTCAGGGGATTCCTGCTTGTTGTTGGTTTCCGGCGTGGCCTCAGGGGATTCCTTCAGGTCCTTTTCGGTAGGAGACTCAGCTTTTGTTCTGGCCTCTGCCTCAGCATCGAGTGATTCCATTTCCTTTTCATCTATGACCTTGGCAAGGTCGGGGAATGCCCAGTGGAGGTATGCGGAGGGGTCAACTTTAAGTAGTTGGTCTCGAAGGTCCTTAGCTTCCTTAAGGGAGGCCTTCTGGAATAGTTCCTTAACCTGTTTAACCCATTCTTTGGCTTCCTTATCATCAATGTTTGAATTTTCACCAGGGGCCGGTGGGTGTTCAGCCGATTGTTTGATCTTAAGTTTTAGATAATCTGGCACTGGCGGAAGTTCCACAGCTTGTGCGTTTGGAGCCGTAAGCGCGCTTACTGCCAGGGAAATAGCCAGCGCCGAGGTGAAAAGAGCTTTGCGCATGAAAGACCTCACGATAGATGATTGATGAACTGATTTCAGAGTTTAGTTCGGAGAGTTAGGGTTGCCTTAATTTCTTGCGCGTGTTTTTTATCACTGCTGGGTGTGGTGAAACCTTAAGTGCAACCAGGGTTAATGCAAAACATTTAAAGGAAATGATCAAAGTAGATTAATAAAAATATGTAGCAAACGTTTAAAAAGTTTTAAGGAAGGGGCTGGGCAATGGCGAAGGGTTATAGCCCGTAGGTGCTTGATCCTTATTCACAAGAGTGTGAACTACACACAGTCGGATCCGCAAACTGTGGAGTATCAAGTTGTCGATGTAGATAAAAGACTGGTCATTGACGGAGATTCCTGCTCCAAAGCCGTATGCTTTCGCTGACTCGTGGGAAGCGAATGTTCATCCGGTGCCTCAGTTGCCTGTTGTTCCCGCGCGGAAATGGTCGTCGAAGCTGATTGTCAGCGTTGTGGTGCCGATTGTGGGTCTGTTGCTGCTGGGTGGTGGTAGCTATTGGGATTATTTGCAGTATCAGACAAAGGCGGAGGGGGAGCCTGCCGTGGTGAGGATTACCCGGAAAGTTCCGCCGCCGGTGCTGGACGTATTCTCAGTTGGTGGCGATTTTGGCGCAGTGCTTTACGATGGTTCGCAGTCCCACATCTTTGGCACCCTAGTTTCGGATGTGCCGTGGGCCACTATAAAAGTGTCAATCGCGCTGGCTGCACTGGCGCAGGGCGCTGCTGATCCGGGGTTGGTGGCGCCTGCTCCTGTGGTTAATTCGGCGCCTTCTCGACATGGTTTCAGTGTGTTTGGGCAGATGGAATGGACGCTAGCCTCACAAGCTGAGTTAGGGTGCCACCCGAACGCTGCGATAGTAACGGACAAAATGGGTTTAGTAACTCCTGAACAGCGCGACGGTTTAGGGCAGATTCCAGGGATGAGGTTTAGAGGGGGGTGGGGGTCGGATCCTTCGGGCGGGTATTTTGCGCGGCGGTTCGGTTTTGTGGAAACCCCGGCGGGGTGGTTTGGGGTGGCGATTGCTGCGCGGCCGACGGACGGGAGCTATATGTCTGCGCAAATGATGCTGGATGAGGTGACATCTCAGCTGTAGCAGCGGATGGTTGCGGGTGGTGCACTGAATTGCGCGGAGCTGCCTCACTAGGGTGGTTATAACCGATCCGGTTTTAGTGGCCGAAATCTGTCTGCAAAAATTCTCTCTATACCTGTATATAAGGAGCGATGTTTCACTGGGATAATCTTGCACTCACCTCCATGGACTGCTAGAAACGAGTATTAGCACTTGCATTGCCTAAGTGCCAGGAATTTTTTAGCGGGTGAGGTTGGCAACACACTCACCGACCGTGCCGTCGCGGGCGCCCGCTATTAAGTGACGTGAGTGTCGTCCTCAACTAACAAGGAGTACATACTTACATGGCTAAGATCATCGCCTTTGATGAAGAAGCACGCCGTGGTCTGGAAAAGGGCCTGAACACCCTGGCTGATGCAGTCAAGGTAACCCTTGGCCCTAAGGGCCGTAACGTGGTGTTGGAGAAGTCTTGGGGCGCTCCAACCATCACCAACGATGGTGTCTCTATCGCTCGTGAAATCGAGCTGGAGGATCCATACGAGAAGATTGGCGCTGAGCTGGTCAAGGAAGTAGCTAAGAAGACTGATGACGTTGCCGGTGACGGCACCACCACCGCTACTGTGCTCGCTCAGGCGCTGGTTCGTGAGGGCCTGCGCAACGTGGCAGCTGGTTCTAACCCGATGGGCATCAAGCGTGGCATCGAGAAGGCTGTGGAGAAGGTTACCGAGCAGCTGCTGAGCTCCGCTAAGGAGATTGAGACCGAGGAGGAGATCGCTGCTACCGCTGGTATCTCCGCCGCGGATCCTGCGATTGGCGCAAAGATTGCTGAGGCGATGTACGCCGTTGGCGGTGGCAAGCTGAACAAGGAATCCGTCATCACGGTGGAGGAGTCCAACACGTTCGGTGTTGAACTCGACGTGACTGAGGGTATGCGCTTTGACAAGGGCTACATCTCCGGTTACTTCGCTACCGATATGGAGCGCCAGGAAGCAGTCCTGGAAGATCCATACATTCTCCTGGTGTCCAGCAAGATCTCTAACATCAAGGAGCTGCTGCCACTGCTTGAGAAGGTTATGCAGACCGGCAAGCCTCTGCTGATCATCGCTGAGGATGTTGAGGGCGAAGCCCTCTCCACCCTGGTGGTCAACAAGATCCGCGGCACCTTCAAGTCTGTTGCTGTGAAGGCTCCGGGCTTTGGTGACCGTCGTAAGGCCATGCTGCAGGATATGGCTATCCTCACCGGTGGCCAGGTCATCTCCGAAGAGGTCGGCCTGTCCTTGGAGACCGCGGACATCGAGCTGCTGGGTACCGCACGCAAGGTGGTTATTACCAAGGATGACACCACCATCGTTGAGGGTGCCGGCCAGGCTTCCATGATCGAGGGGCGTGTAAACCAGATCCGCGCCGAGATCGAGAACTCCGATTCTGACTACGACCGCGAGAAGCTCCAGGAGCGCCTGGCTAAGCTCGCTGGCGGTGTCGCAGTGATCAAGGTGGGTGCCGCTACCGAAGTTGAGCTCAAGGAGCGCAAGCACCGCATCGAGGACGCTGTCCGCAACGCCAAGGCTGCTGTCGAGGAAGGCATTGTGGCCGGCGGTGGCGTGGCGCTGCTGCAGGCTTCGCACGTGCTTGACGACGCCCTGTCCCTCACCGGCGATGAGGCTACCGGTGTCAAGATCGTTCGTTCCGCCCTGTCTGCCCCTCTGAAGCAGATTGCGGAGAACGCTGGCCTGGAACCAGGCGTTGTTGCTGACAAGGTCGCTAGCCTCCCGCTGGGCCAGGGCCTGAACGCCGCTACGGGCGAATACGTTGACTTGATGGCTGCTGGCATCAACGACCCAGTGAAGGTAACTCGCTCTGCCCTGCAGAACGCAGCATCCATCGCTGCGCTGTTCCTGACCACTGAGGCTGTCGTTGCAGACAAACCACAGCCTGCCGGCGCTGCGGTCCCAGATGCAGACGCTATGGGTGGTATGGGCGGCTTCTAGGGCCCCTTCTAGCACCGCTTTATCCCGTTCCTTCTCGGTTACGTCCCGAGAAGGAACGGGATTTTTGTGTTTCTGCAAGGCACACAAGTTAATTCTTGGGGCAGTAGAGGGTATCTGACAGCATGTATATACCCCCGGATGGGGTAAAAAATGGGGACTTTTTTCGGGGGTATTTCTGGCGCTCGCGCTTAATCGAAGCGACTACGTCGGGCGTTACGGGGTCAGGAAAAGTTTCACGAAAAAGTAGCGTTACTGAAAAGGTGTCAAAAGCAGTTTTCCCTTCCTGAACAGGCGATTTGCAAAATCAAGGTTAAATCTTGTTGATGTAACAGTTTCTTCTTTGGCGTTCACGGCGGGGGAAAGTGTGACGGGAGAAAATGGGGTTTCAGGTTGACCGTGGAAAGAAATGTGCTTTAATTTAAGTCATGACGTCCTGAGGGGCGTCAGCAACTGGAACCGTTTCTCCAGCTAGAAGCTGGAACCTCTCAAGGAGTAAATATGTTCGAACAGATCGGCAACTTCGGCAAGGTCATCGAAGGTCTCGCAAAGATCTCCGACAACATTGGCGGCGCTTTGGATAACATCGTGACTCTTGCTAACCCAATCAACTGGATCATCTTTGCTGATGACTTCGCATTTAACGTCTTCGATGCCACCAGCTCGGCTCTTCTGTCGTCCTACTAATTCTGGGCAACATCAATCACACTTTCTTATCTACTAGGAGATAACCAATGCTTTCTGCTGAACTGATCACCTCCACCGCTGACTTTGCAATCGACCTCTTCCAGCCAATCCTGACTCTGGGCGAGACCCTCAAGCCACTGGGCAACGTTGCTTCCGCTATCGCAAGCATCGCTAAGGTTTTCGGCCTCAAGTAAGCCTTAATAGCCTGAGCTTTGAGCTCTAGCTTGTGAAATTCCCCCGACCATCAGGTTGGGGGATTTTCTTTTTGTTTCTCGGCCTGTAGTTCAGGGGATCGTTGCGGTTGCTTGATTCAGGCGTTGACGCGCAGGTTTCGGTGGCTCACCGGTAGGCCACTGCTGAAAGAGCATTTCCGCGCCAGCAGCTGGGATGAGTTACGCCAGAAAAACATTTCGAGAATCTCAGTAACTACTCCCACCTATTTTAGGGTCCGTTTTAGCAGGTCTGGCCCACGTTCCCGGGGTAGTATTGAACTATGGCTGAAGCAAAAGAGCAGGAATTTCACATTGTCGATCTCGCGGCTACCGAGGGTTACGTGGTAGACGATTCTGATGAGGATGATCCTGTCCTCCTTACCCCTTCGGGTAAGCCGATTGATACCTGGCGGGAAAATTACCCATACAGTGAACGTCTTACTCGCAAAGAATACGAGCGTGAAAAGCGCGCACTCCAGATCGAGCTTTTGAAGTGGCAGAACTGGACCAAGGAAACTGGTCAGAAACACATTATCTTGTTTGAGGGCCGTGACGCTGCGGGCAAGGGTGGCACCATTAAACGCTTTAACGAGCACCTCAATCCTCGTGGTGCCCGTACCGTTGCGCTGGAGAAGCCCTCGCCCCGCGAATCTACTTCTTGGTACTTCCAGCGTTACATCCAGCATTTCCCTTGCGCTGGCGAGATCGTGTTCTTTGACCGTTCCTGGTACAACCGTTCCGGTGTTGAGCGCGTTATGGGCTTCTGCACTGAATCGCAGCACGCTGAGTTCCTGCGTGAGGTCCCTATGCTCGAGAATATGATCATGGGTTCCGGAATTTCCCTGACCAAGCTGTGGTTCTCCGTTACCCAGAAGGAGCAGCGCACCCGCTTCGCTATCCGTCAGGTAGACCCAGTGCGTCAGTGGAAGCTTTCCCCAATGGATCTCGCATCCCTGGACAAGTGGGATGATTACACCCGCGCTAAGGAAGAACAGTTCCGCTACACGGACACTGACGAATCTCCATGGATCACCATTAAGTCCAACGACAAGAAGCGCGCCCGCCTCAATGCGATGCGCTACGTGCTTTCCAAGTTTGAATACACCGGAAAAGATCACGAGCTCGTTGGCGAGCCAGATCCGCTGATCGTGCTGCGCGGTCGCGACCAGATCGGCGACTAAACCAACAAAAAATGGGCGCCCACCAGGGGCGCCCATTTTCGCTAACTACACCCGAGGCTCAATCGGGTTGCCCTGCCACGCAGAGTTGGCGGGGACCCGGTCGCCGCGCATCACGAGGGAAGCAGGCCCCACGGAGGCGTCGACACGTAGCTCAGAGGCAGGCAATGCTACGGAATGGGGGCCGAGGGTTGCGCCGTCGGCAAGCGTCACAGCGTCCAAACTCATCACACGGTCCTGGAACAGGTGGGTCTGCACCACACAACCCCGGCCCACGGTGGCTCCCCTGCCCACACAGCACAGGTCAGCCTCCGGGAACCAATAGGACTCAATCCACGCACCCCGACCCACGTGGGCACCGAGGAGCCGCAGCGCATTGTTCAGCGAGCCGGTGCCCAAATTGTGGTTCAGGTACCACGGGGCACACACGCCTTCCACAAACACATCCTGCAACTCGTTCAGCCACACGAACCGCGACCACAACGGGTGATCGCCCGCCTGAATCTGGCCCACGCACGCCCACTTCACCAGCACCGTCACCAGCAGAGCACACAGTCCGGCCACCATCAACACCACGCCACCGAGTGCCCACGCAGCCCAAAACCCCCACACAGACCACAACGTTTGCAAAGCTGCGAGCACCGCGACGAACAGCAACCCAGAGGTGATCGGGCCCAGGAGACGCAAGGTCTCCACCAAACCACGGGCCGCCTTCACACCAAAGCCAGGGTTGTAGGTGAGATCCTCACCGGAACCGGCGGACACCGTCACGCGACGCAGCCGCTCCGGAGGGCTGCCCCACCAGTTAGATCCCGCCCGGGCCTTCTTCGGAGTCGAGGACAACACGGCCACCAGGGAATTCTTACCCAGCTTGCGACCCGGCCCAGCGATACCCGAATTACCGAGGAAGGAACGCTTGCCCACCCGTGCTACGTCAGTGAGCATCCAGCCACCGCCCAGCTCATAGCCACCCACCATGGTGTCATCAGCCAGGAAGGAGCCCTCCTTGATTTCCGTCAGGCGGGGAATCATCACGGCCGTGGAGATTTCGGCATTAGCTCCGATCTTCGCGCCCAAGCTGCGGAACCACAGGGGAGTGAGCTGCGAAGCATAGAGCACGAAGAGGTGGGTTCGGGCGTCGTCAAGCGTGCGCTCCGTCACCCACAGCCGCCAGCCCATCACGCTGCGCACCGGGAACACACCCGGCTTCAGGCCGATGCCCACCACGCGGACGATCAGCCACACCATCACCATGTAGCTCAGCAGGCCCAGGAGGGCGCCTGCCGGGGTGAGCGCCAACGCCCAGCCCAGTGCCGCCAACCCGGACAGTGGGCGCAGCATACTTGGCAGCATCACCACGACACCAGCCACGGCCAACGCCAACAACGGCACCAGGCTGAGCGCCACTGAGGTGAGCCCATACAGCGGAACCCAGTAGCTGCGACGCGGCGGATGCTCCTCGGGGAAGCGGTGCTTGGAACGGCCCACTTTCGCCGCCGGCGAACCAGACCAGCGCGCCCGCGCCTTCACCGGCTTGTGGCCAGTCACGCAGGAGCCTGCCTCGATGTGGGCGTCTTCACCAATGACCGACCCCGGCAACAACGTGGAACGCGCGCCGATGCGCGCATTAGCGCCAATCTCAATGGCACCCACGTGCACCTTGTCGCCTTCAACCCAATACCCGGACAGATCCACCTCAGGTTCCACCGCAGCATGATCCCCGAGCGTCAGCAAACCCGTCACTGGCGGCAACGTGTGCAGGTCAACCTGGGCGCCTACCTTCGCGCCCAGGAGCCGCGCATAGGTCAAAATCCATGTCGCACCGGCGATGCTCGTGGCTCCGGACGTCGCTGCGAAGCGTTCCGCTGCCCAGAGCCGCAGGTGTGTCACCCCGCCGCGCGGGTATGTACCCGGCTTAATAGACCCGGCGATGAGACGCACGAGCAACGCACCTACCGGCAGCCTGCCCAGTGGGGTGAAGAATGCCAAGACCAGGACCACCAGCGCCCACGTCGGCAGCGACAGCGCCCAGGTGACACCAGCAAAGCCCAACAGCCAATTCAGCACCGCCAGGCCCGTCACCCATTGGCCGGCCAGCAGCGTCATCGCCAGAATCTGAATCAAAAACTGCGCCAGGCGAGTGCTCAGGCCAACTGGCTTGATTTCCGAATGCAGATCTTCCGGGATTTCCGACGTGAGCGACACCCCGGTGTCGGCCGCGATCTGGTCGACCCGTTCCGCAAGCAACTCCAGGCGCGGGTGGTCATAGAGGTCCCGCACGGACACGGTGGGGACCCGGTCACGAATCGCGCCTACCAACGTGGCCGCCGCGAGTGACGTCCCCCCGAGCTCAAAAAAGTCCGCCTCCTTCGATTCCACCGACACCCCAAGAGTGTCCACCCACAACTGAGCGAGCCACGACTCCGTGCCACTCAGCCCCTCGGCCTCCACCGCAGTACCCGGCAGCGGCCACGGCAACGCCTTCTTATCCACCTTGCCGGACGTGCGCACCGGCAGATCATCCATCACATGAATGCGCGGCACCAGGGCAGCGGGCATGATGTTGCTCAACCGTTCATGGGCCTCGGCGTGATCAAACGCCTGCGTCTCGTCCTCCAAGGACACATAACCGACCAGCACCTTATCGCCCGCGCCAGTGGCCTGCACCGCCACCGCGGACTGGCGAACATTCGGCAAAGACGCCACACCGGCCTCCACCTCACCCAGCTCAATGCGACGCCCACCGATCTTCACCTGATCATCCACGCGCCCCACAAAGTACAGGCCGTCCTCTTCCAGGCGCACGTGGTCGCCGGAACGGTACGCGCGATCCCAACCGATCGACGGCATCGGCGCATACTTTTCCGCATCCTTTTCCGGATCCAAATAGTGGGCCAGCCCCACCCCGCCGATCACCAACTCGCCGACCTCACCGACCGCCACTGGTTGCTCCTGCTTATCGACGACCACCAGGTCCCAACCCGCGAGCGGCAAGCCGATACTCACCGGCTGATTCGGCTCCATCGTGGTGGCGCACGCCACCACCGTGGCTTCCGTGGGGCCGTACGTGTTCCACACCTCGCGATCCACCGTCGCCAAACGCTCCACCAGCTCCGGCGGGCAGGCCTCGCCACCAAAGATCAACAGGCGCACGTTATCCAGCGCTTCTGCAGGCCACATCCCCGCCAAAGTAGGAACCGTAGAGACCACGGTGATGTCCCGGCGAATGAGCCACGGGCCCAAGTCCATGCCGGACCGAACCAGCGAGCGTGGGGCGGGGACCAGACACGCGCCGTGGCCCCAGGCCAGCCACATTTCCTCACAAGAAGCATCGAATGCGACAGACAAGCCAGCCAGCACTCGGTCCTCCGGGCCGAGCGGTGCGTCCTGCAGGAACATCTGCGCCTCTGCGTCCACGAACGCTGCCGCGCTGCGGTGCGAGACCGCAACCCCCTTCGGTTTGCCGGTAGACCCGGAGGTGAAGATGATCCAGACGTCGTCGTCAAGGCGGGGGCGCTCGGTGTCACCGCTTTCGGAAAGGCGCTTGATACGCAGGCCTTCGTCGGTGAACACGGCGTTGACGTCGGCTTCCCCGAACACCATGTCCGCGCGTTCATCCGGGTCATCAGCGTCCACGGGAACGTATGCGGCGCCAGCGGCGATCGTGCCCAAAATGGCAAGGTATAGGTCCTTAGTTCCGGAGGACATGCGGATGCCAATGCGATCCCCACGCCGGATCCCATGAGCATGTAGATGGGCAGCTAAATTATCAACTTCCTCCATTAAATCGGCGTAGGTCATTACCGTGCCGTCATCAATGGCTGCGGCCTCCGGGTGCGCCTCGGCGGTGGCTTGCAGCAGCTCATAGAGGGTGCGCGCGGGCGGGGCCTGGGAGCTACGCAAATACTGGGCGGGGACTAGATCAATACTCACAGCTACTGAGGGTCCTCCTCAGCGATCAAAACAGAAGTTGCGAGTTTGCGCAGGTGCTTGAGTTGCTTAGATGTGGAATCGTCCAACGCCCGGGCCTCAGCCTCGCTCACCAGGCTCACCAGCTCCGCGTGGGCATTCTTGCCCTTCTTCGTAGCGGCAACGATCTGCCGACGACGATCCTTTGGATCACGCTCCCGCTTGGCCCAGTTGTGGGACTCTAGGGCGTCGATAAGCCGAACCATGTCGGACGCGTCAATGGCGAGCAGCTCGCCGAGGGACGCCTGGCTCGACGCCGACGCCTCAATGAGGCACGTCAGCACCCAAAATTCCCGAAGGGTTGTGCCCTTGGTGGCGAGGGTAGCTTCCACCTCATCGCGGGTGCGACGGCGCAGGCGCTCCAGCTGGAAGGAAGGGGACTGGAGCAGACGTGTTGGGATCTCAAGAGGCGTGGTCATGCCTCAATGTTAAATCCCAAACATCAAAAAGTTAAATCATTGGTGCGGCACCACTATTTTGTTGACTGTTAGCCAGTTGGCAGTCCCGCAGCTACCCAGGCATCCGTGCCGCCCTCAACATTGATCGCGTCATAGCCGGCGCTTTCCAGGTACTGGCACACCTGCGCAGAACGGCCACCACTCTTGCAGATCACGTACACCTCCTGACCCTTATTGACCTGGTCCACGTGAGACGTGAAGTTGGACATTGGTAGGTTGACGGCGTTTTCGGCGTGAACGGCGGCGTACTCATCGGCCTCGCGAACATCGATGAACTGGGCGCCGGACGGAACCTCAGAAACAGAAACAGAGCGCATAGTTTTTCTCCTTACTTAGATGGATGTGTTAGCCAGTGTACTGAAGGAAGAACCAGGCAGACTCGCTCCCGCCATGTGGTTTGGATGTGTATTCCCTGCAGATAGATGCTGGTGGCGGGTTGTGCGGGGTGGTGTTTGCGTTGTCCCCGACATTACCCTCCCGAAGTTCGGGCTGGTGGGGGGTGTTTTTGGGCAATCTCGGGGGAGTGATGTCGGGGTCGTGCTCTTTCGGATCAGGTTTTTCCCAATTGCCTCATCCTTCTCAGCAATCCTGCCCCTTGTCTATTGCCGGGAGCTGAAAACGCACCTCATGGTGCTGCTGCTGAGTGGGATTCCAAGCAAAAGTGCGCGTGTCCTGTTGGCCCCGACATTACCCTCCCGAAGTTCGGGCTCATCGAAGTGTTTTTGGGGCATTCTCGGGGGCGTAATGTCGGGGTCAAGGGGTTAGTCGCCTAATCTCGGGGGCGTAATGTCGGGGCCAACGCCCCGGCCCGCCAATCCCGCGTTCACCCCCCAGCCCACCAATGTCAGTGGGGTGCCGAATTGTAGAACCTGGAAAAGTTCAACTAACGCGCATTGATAAGCCATCCCTATTAGGATCGGCGACTATGAACTCCGGATTTATTATTTTCATGGTGATCGCAATCGTTGCTGCTGGGCTGGCGATCTATTTCTTCCGCTCTGCCAGCCGAGATGACAAGGATGGTATTGGTCAGCCGCAACGTTTTCACCGGGACCCGTTGCAGGATGTGGTCGGCGCGGATCAGTTCGGTCCAGACGTCGTGGCCCCGGGCGCGATCATTTCCCGAGGCGGGAAGGATTACGTGGTACGCGGCACCTTAACTCTCAACCAGGGGCCTTATTACTGGTGGGAGCACCTGCTTGATGGCGGTGACGGTTCCGAGTGGTTCGGGGTCGAGGTTGATGAGGGCCAGCTGATCCTCACATGGTGGCGCACTCGTAAGGGCGCTGGTCTGACTCCGGATTCCTCCGTGGAGTTTGAGGGGATCACGTACCAGGAGGACGAGCGTGGCCACGCCCACTACCAATCCCAGGGCACAACCGGCCTTCCAGAGAGCGGCGAGATGCGGTACATCGACTACGCGGATGCCTCGGGCGCGAAGCTGCTCGGTTTTGAAGGCTGGGCGAGCGATGAGTCTTGGGAAGTGTCGACCGGCGAGACGATTCAGCCGGGCGAGCTCACCGTGTACCCAGCACCAAAGGTGTAACGTATGCGAGTTAGTCTCGAGTGCCCCACCGCCGACGTCAGCGCCCACGACCTTGGCTTGCTTCTCGACGGCCCACTGCCCGAGATCCTCACCGCCCGCAGCTATCGCACCCAGTGGCGCAGGGCGGAAACCAGTCTTGAGCTTGGCATCATCGGGGCGTCGCACGTGGCGACGGTCCGGCACGGGGATCGCACCTTTAGGGAGGAGATTTCCTGTTTCGCGGGCGCCCCGGGGAGCTTGGTGTCGCAGCAGCGGCGTCGTTACGCGCTGCGCGCCAACGTGGCCACCTGCCCCGACTTTCCCACCGCAGCCACGGACCTGTTGGCGGGGTTGGAAGGCTGGTTGGTGGCGGAATTCCCAGGTGTCGGTCCGTTTCACATCACCGCCGTGACCGGAGGTTTTGCTGAGGGCATGTGGGAGTGGCAGACGCACCACCTGTACCCGGAAGAAAAGATCATCGTGAGTACGGCTAGTAGGTTTGAACTATGAGTTCTCGGATGAAGCGAAAGTTAGGGGCCCTGTTCCTGGTCATTGCAGTGGTGAGTTTCGCTGCGGCGCTGATCGTTGGGACATCACCCAAGCCGAATGCGTATTCGAGGTATGGCACTTACCCGTGCGAGGGAAACGTCCAGCAGGTGGCGGATCAGATCGCGGCGGAGGATCGGCCGCAGGCCCGCCAGTTTGATCCCAAGACAGGCACGGAATACTTGAAGTATCGCAAGCGTGTGGTCACGGTCTATCAGGCTGGTCCTACCTACTGTGAGATCCGGGTGGAAGACTTGCGGCGCTACAACGACGGGACGTTTGTGTGGCTCGGCCCTGGTTTCACCCCGAGCTCGCCGTCTCATTCCTCCGGCGGTTCGTCTGGCTCGGGTGGCTCCGGTTCCGGCGTGAAGTGAATTAAAGAAAAGGATAAAGAACGTAATGGCCGCTGACTTGCTGATTGAAGTTCGAGACACCGTCGTTTATTTCGTGTTGTCGCTGTTTGTGCTGCTAGTGGGTTTTGGGATGTTGGATCTGCTGACTCCGGGCAAGTTGTACCGGGCGGTGTTTGTGGATCACCTGCCAAATGCGGCCGCGATTGCGATTGGCCAGCAGGTAGGCCTGGGGCTGATCGTGGTGACTACGGTGCTGGGCTCCCCGGAGTCCTTGCTGGAGGGCATCACAGAGGTAGTGGTGATCGGTCTGCTCGGCGTGGTGTTGCAGGCGGTGGTGCTGGTTGCTTTGGAGGCGTTGATCCCGGGCAGGTTCCGTGATTTGGTGCTGGATCGTAAGCTGCGCGCCGGGGCTGTGACGTGCGCGGTGTTGCTTGTTGTGATCGCTGCTGTGAATGCTGCATGTTTGACTTAACTAGTAGATGGTGGCGGTTTTTCCTGCTGATTTCGGTAGGGATTTGCGCCGCCTCGGGGTTGATTTACGAGCTCGCGCTGCTGAGCCTATCCACCAGTCTGAATGGGGGCGGGGTGGTGGAGACGTCGCTCATTGTGGCGGGGTATGTCGCGGCGTTGGGGGCTGGTGCGCTGTTCGCGAAGCCGCTGCTGCGCTGGCCGGGCCTGTCGTTTTTGATTGTGGAGACCACGCTCGGCATCATCGGCGGGGTGTCAGCCCTGGTGCTGTACGTGGTGTTCGCGACGCTGGGCCAGTCGACGGTGGTGCTGGTCGCGGCCACTTTCCTGATCGGCGCGTTGGTGGGCATGGAAGTGCCGCTATTGATGACGCTCATCCAACAAGGCAAGCTTGCCGACGCGCGAAGCGTCGGATCCCTGCTGGCCACGCTGAACTTTGCCGACTATGCCGGCGCGTTGATCGGCGGCTTGCTGTGGCCTTTTGTGCTGTTGCCGCAGCTTGGCATGATGCGCGGCACTCTTGCTGCGGGAATGGTGAATCTGGCGGCCGCGTTGTTCATTGCGGTGGTGCTGCTGCGTGGCTCGCTTCCTGGTCGGCAACTCTGGTCTGCGGTGACGGCATTGGTGCTGGCGTTGGCCCTGCTCACGACGCTGCTGGTGCGCAGCGAAGGGATCGTCACTACGGCGCGTGCTGCGCTGTACCGGGACCCGGTGATCTACGCGCACCAGTCCGACTACCAGGACATCGTGGTGACTAAGCAGGGCAAGGATCGGCGTCTGTACCTCAACGGTGGCCTGCAGTATTCCAGTCGCGACGAGTACCGATACACCGAATCCCTGGTGTACCCGGCGCTGACTGAGCGCACGAAGGATGTGCTGGTCATCGGTGGGGGAGATGGGCTGGCTGCCCGGGAGCTGATTCGGTTTGGGGCGCAAGTGACGCAGGTGGAACTGGATCCGGAGGTGGTGAAGGTGGCGAACACGGTGCTCGTGGAGGATAACGAGGGTGCCTTGCTGAGTCCGCAGGTGCAGGTCCTGAATGAGGACGCTTTCACGTGGCTCCGCGCCGGGGGAGAGGGCAAGCAGTACGACGCTGTGATCATCGACCTCCCCGACCCCGACAACCCCACCCTGGCGAGGCTCTATTCGCAGGAGTTCTACACCCTGGCGCTCGCGACTCTGAGGCCGTCGGGGCGCATGGTGGTCCAGGCATCTAGCGCCTTCACGACGCCCGACGTGTTCTGGCGGGTGCGCGCCACGCTGGAGGCTGCAGGCTGCTCATCGACGTTCCCGTACCACACCCACGTGCCCACCTTCGGGGATTGGGGTTTCGTGCTGTGCGGAGACGCCCTCACCATGCCCCCGGTGTCGGGGCTGCGCTATCTTTCCCCGGAGGTGCTAGCTGCAGCTGGGGTATTCGGGCTGGACAACGGGCCACGGGACCTGCCGCCATCCACCCTGGACCACCCGTACATTGTTGACGACCTACGTCGTGGCTACCGCCTGGCGGGGGAATAGCTGGTTCTTAGTCAGCACCACCATCAAGCCAATCGTGGCCACCTGAACCGCTACGATCAACACCATCGCTAGTGCATAGAGTGGGGTGCCGCTGGCGAGCAGCCCGTTCTTCACCAAGCCCACATGCAGGAAGAAGTAGCCCAATACTGTTAGGGCAACACCCGGGCAGACCAACGTAAACGGTGCCGGAGTGCGGTTTTCCTGTGAGAACACGAACCTGCGGTAGAAACCGTTTTTCTTCATCACGGCGTGGCCGCCCATGAGAAACGCCAACTGGATCGCCAACGCAACCCCCAGCACCACCATCACCATGATGGATGTCGCCGAATGGGGTGCTAGCGGCTTGCTGAGTGCGGTGGCCCCGGCGTCGGCAAGCGTGTGCGTGCCATGGCGCAGGCGCAGGAACGTTATCGCCCACAGCGTCATGATCGGAACCATCAACCACAACGTCGCGGAGTTGTGCAGGGTGAGTTTGTAGCGGAACATGCTCATGGCGCCCATCGGAAGGAACACGGCGACGAGCATCGCAGAGATCACGCCGAAGAACAGCGTCCCAGCGAAGCCGAACAGCACCGTGTACTTGTTATCGCTCATCGCGGCGGGTGCAGCGAAACCAACGGCCACCATCGCGAACGAAAACCCAGATAGCAGCTGGTTCAAGCCACCATTGCCCTCGAAATCGAACCCAGCGGTCAAAATGCGCTTCACATACCCCGCCAAGTACTTCAGCGCGAGGACGCCCGTCAGACCGTAGGCGACCAACGCGCCGGGGAACAAGTACTCCACCACGCTCCACAAATTGGGAGTGGTGGTGGCAAATGCCATGAACAGGCCATTGACAGTCATCGCGAGGGTGAGGGGGATCGCCATCAACGTGATCTCCGCATTAGAGCTGAGCAACTTCGGATACGCCGCAGTGCGCTTAAACGCGGCAAACTCCCTGAGATTCCACAACAGGAGCGCTACATGGATAGCGAAAAACACAAACATGCCCGCATAACCGATGACGATCGCGGACTTCATGATCGGCCCGGCGGTGGACCATGCCGCCTGTATTGATTCCAGGGTTGGGATCGGGGTCTTTGGGTGCGGGGTGAGGTGCATGAAGATCATGAAGAAACCAATGCTCATCCCGCCAAAGCCGAGTGAGGATAGGAAATAAAGTGGCGAGTACTTTTCGCCAAGGTGAGACAACATAACTTAGCCAACAACTTTCTGTATTCGAAGGGGCTTCGCAGAGTTTCAAGCTGGCAATTGTGTGCTTCATTCCTCGCGTTTTTCAGCAGGGGTAGGGTTAATGAAAAACTGATGGTTAGATGACTATGAAAATGAAAAGGTGGTACCCCCGGCGGGATCTGGAGTTTTGCTGAAGTGGGAGTCCTGGAATTCGATACTCGGAGTAGCTCGGGGTGTTTTGTGGAGAAAAATGGTCTTTATTCACCGAGTCTCGAATTTCAGGACTCGCGTTTACGCGGTTAGTGTGACTTGGGGGATGCCGTAGGTCGGGTTCTGACAGCTGTTAACTATGGTCCCGGGATGGTGCTGCTAAAGAGTAAACCCCGACATTACGCCCCCGAGAATGCCCCAAAATGGGTGCGATGAGCCCGAACTTCGGGCGGGTAATCTCGGGGAGAAAAGGTAGGCAGCCTGGCTCGTAATTTGGTTGCATGTTTCTTGAGTCCAGTGGGGTGATTGGGGCTGTTGTGGCGATGGTGACCGTGGCGCTCGATGCTACGCCGCTGAGGATTCTGGGCTGCGGTGCTTTAAGAATGCTCCCGACATTACTCCCCCGACAATGCCCCAAAATCGCTGCGATGAGCCCGAACTTCGGACTGGTAATGTCGGGGCCAAAGTTGCGGGCCCCAGAAAACCAAAAACCCGCGAACCCAAAAGCGGGCTCGCGGGTGTGTAGTTAAGAAACTACTTGCCGTAGCGTTCGACTGCTTCGGCGAGGATCTTTTCTGCTTCGGCCTTGTCGCCCCAACCGGAGCCGGTGACTTCCTTGTTTGGCTCGAGGTCCTTGTAACGGGTGAAGAAGTGCTCGATCTCGTCCTTTACATGGGAAGGAACATCGGCGATGTCCTGCAGGTGCTCCCAGCGGACGTCGTCGACGACGCAGAGCAGCTTGTCGTCGCCACCTGCTTCGTCGGTCATCTTGAACACGCCGAGTGGGCGAGCGTTGACGATCACACCTGGGAATACTGGTTCTGGCAGGATGACGAGTGCGTCGAGTGGGTCGCCGTCTTCGCCGAGGGTGTGGTCGATGAAGCCGTAGTCTGCTGGGTATGCCATTGGGGTGAACAGGTAGCGGTCCAGGTAGACTTTGCCGGTTTCGTGGTCAACCTCGTACTTGTTGCGGGAGCCCTTCGGGATCTCGATGGTTACTTCAATGCTCATGCGCACTCCTTGGTTTGGTCAAAAGTTCACCACTATCGTAGCGCCGAACCCTGGATGGCACGGGCAAGAGGGCTAACCTGGTGGGGTGTTCAAAAAGGTTGGGTGGATCAGCGCAGTGGTCGTGACCGCGATCGCGGTCGGTGGTGTCGCGACGGTTGCGGTGGTGGATTCTGACGTGTTGCAGCCACGTAAGCATGATCCGGCTGCCACGCTGAGCGCGCCGACGAGGACGCTGGTGGGGATGGGGAACCAGCCGGTGGACGTCGATAAGCTGCGTGCCCGACTGCAGGATGCCGCGCAGGATCCTCGGCTGGGGAAGCTGGGTGGCGTGGTGACCGCGGCGGATGGGCAGGTGGTGTGGCAGCAAAGCCCCACCGCCGTGATGAAGCCCGCGTCGAGTACCAAGGTGCTCACCGCGGCGGCGGCGCTGCTTACTCTGGACCTGAACGACCGCATTGAGACGCAGGTGGTGCAGGCCGAGCCCGGTGTCGTGGTGGTCAAAGCCGCTGGTGACGTGATGATGACCGATGAACAGCTCGATGACCTCGCCGACCAAATTGGCGCCGCGGACCGCGTCCTCATCGACACCTCCCTCTGGTCGCAGGACACCTTCCTGCGCGGGTGGGGCGAGGAGAACATCGCGCAGGGATTCATCGCCCCCATGGAACCGGCCATGCTGTACGGCGGGCGGAACGGAGGCACAAGCGGCGACCTGCCACGCTCAACGACGCCCGCAGCCGACCTCGCAGCAGCCCTCGCAACGCGACTCGGCGCCACCAGTGGCACAGGGAAAGCCCCGCAGGAAGCCCAGGTCGTTGCCACGGTGCGCTCCGAACCGCTCTGGCAACGCCTCGAAACCATGATGGAAAACTCCGACAACGTCATGGCCGAAGCCATCGGCAGGGAAGTCGCCGTACGCCGCGGCACCGGCAACGACGTGGCCGCCGCAGTGCGCGCCACCCGAGAAGTCCTCGCGGAAAACGGTTTCGACCTCACCGGACTCGACCTCAAAGACAACTCCGGTCTGTCAGAAGATAACCGCAACACCCCACGCCTGCTCTCCGACATCCTGCACCGCGCGGTGACGGATACCCGCCTCCGCCCCCTGATAGACACCCTGCCCGTCGCGGCAGCAAGCGGCACCCTCGCCAACCGCTACCACGACCTCGAAGGACGCGGCTGGGTGCGAGCCAAAACCGGCACCCTCACCGGCGTATCAGCCCTCGCGGGGGCCGTCACCGGGCAAGATGGCCAGACCTATACCTTCGCCCTGATCTCCAATGACTCCGACGTCCTCGCCGCCCGCGCTAGCCTCGACGAATTCGTCTCCACGCTCCGCCAATGACAGTTCCCTATCCTCGGCACAGCCCGGCATTCCTCCGCATCCGGAACGCAGTGCGCCCATTTGTCACCGAACAACCCACCGTGATCGGGCTGTCCGGGGGAGCCGATTCCCTCGCGCTGGTCGCCGCTGCTCTCGTGGAAGGCGCGCAGGTGCATTCCGTGGTGGTCGATCACCAGCTGCAGGAAGGCTCAGACGTGGTCGCGCAGCGCGCCACCGATGTGGCCTCGCGATGGGGTGCCCACGCAACCGTTATCCCGGTAGTTGTGTCCGGTGGTGGCGGAATGGAAGCAGCCGCCCGGCAGGCCCGATATGCAGCGCTAACTTCCTTTGGGAAGCCCGTCTGGACCGCACACACCATGGACGACCAAGCCGAAACCTACCTGCTTGGGGCACTGCGGGGAAACCCAACAGGTATTGCGCAGGAGTCTTGCATAAGCGGGGTGCGGATCGTGCGACCGCTCCTCGGCGTACGGCGCGCCGACACTGTGCAAGCGTGTACCGAACTGGGAGTGGAAGCGTGGCAGGATCCACACAACGACAGCTTTGAATACCGCAGAGTCCGCATCCGCCACGAGGTATTACCCCTGCTCAACGACATAATCGGTGGCGACAGCATCCCAGCCATAGCGCAGGCCGCCACTCGGGCACACCAAGCCAATGAGACAATCACGAGCCTGGCAGATCCCTTCGCGCCGATATCACAACTGCGATCCATGCCGGTGGCGGTCCGGCACGAGAGCATCGCAGGCCTCATCCGGTCTGCTGTCGGAAAAGTATCTCAAGCTGCGTTACAGCAGGTAGACGACCTAGTCATGGGTTGGAAAGGTCAAGGTCCGGTCGCGATCGGGGGAGGCTCGGGCGTGCGGATCTGGATCCGGCGCAGCGGGGACCAGCTCGTGGTGGAGGAACAGTAGGGTGCTGTGGAGTCTTAGTGTCTTGGGGCCTTAGTGTCCTTTGCAGAAATGATGATATTGAATTGACGATGCTTCAAGGTCAAGCTAATGAAAATGAGCGACATCCAGGGAACATCGTCAATTCAATATCGTCAAAACCCAAGAACAACAAAATATCTAGCCAGACTTGCCCTAGTGAAAACCTGGGCCGGTACCGGTGGACCTATGTTTCTGGAATTTCTTGGTGGTTCCCGCTAAAAAGTGGCAAGCTGGCTATAACTGTTTGTTACTCGCTACCAAGGGGCGTACTACACATGCATGACAAGAAGGATTTCAACGTTCCGGCTAACCGTTATGGGGAGGATGTGGAGGCGGTTCTCATCGACGAAACCACACTCCACAACCGCATTCAGGAGCTGGCAGATAAAGTTTCTGAGGCGTATCGGGATGCTGACGATGACCTTCTGCTGATTTGTGTGTTGAAGGGCGCGGCGTTCTTCATTACTGACTTTGCGCGTGCGCTGAGCATTCCGAGCCAGTTGGAGTTCATGGCGGTGTCGTCTTATGGCAATTCGACGAGCTCGTCGGGCGTGGTTCGTATTTTGAAGGACTTGGATCGGGATATTGAGGGCCGCGATGTGATCATCGTGGAGGACATCATTGATTCTGGTCTCACCTTGTCGTGGCTGCTGAAGAACCTGGAGAACCGCAACCCGAAGTCGCTTGAGGTGGTGTCGCTTCTGCGTAAGCCGGAGGCGGTGAAGACGAAGATCGACCTGTTCGATGTCGGTTTCGAGATTCCGAACGAGTTCGTCATTGGATACGGCCTCGACTACGCCGAGCGTTATCGCGACCTGCCGTTCGTCGGCACGCTGCACCCGCGGGTGTACACCAGCTAGCACGCTTGACGACGACCACGGGAACTACCACCTGTGGTCTTTCGTTATTCTTTAGGAATTATTACCCGCCCGACTAATCCCAAGAAAGGTTCCGCCAGACAACCACTGGCGGTAATCGATGGACAATAAGAAACTGCTGCGCTACGGCGCTATCGCCGCAATCGTCCTGATTATGATGTTCAGCACCGTGTTGCTGACTAGTGATACTCGGGGCTTCCAAAAGGTGGACACCAGCATTGCGCTCAAGGAGCTGGATGCGAAGAACATCAAGGAAGCTCGCATTGATGATCGGGAGCAACGCGTGCGCCTGGAGCTCAAGCAACCAATTAAGGTGCAAGAACGCGAGGGTGTGACCAAGGTCATCGCGGATTATCCTGCACGCACCGCGCCGATGATCTTTGAAAAGGTGCAGGCTTCGGACGCTGAGAAGTACAACACCAAGGTCACCCGAGACACCTTCCTTGGCTCCATGCTGCAGCTTCTGCTGCCAATGCTGCTGTTCTTTGGCCTGATCATGTTTGTCATGACCCGGATGCAGGGCGGCGGCTTCGGCATGTTCGGATTTGGTGGCTCCCGCGCCAAGGAACTGACCAAGGACATGCCGACGAACACCTTCGCGGACGTCGCGGGTGCCGACGAAGCTGTCGATGAACTGCAGGAAATCAAAGACTTCCTGCAGGACCCCTCCCGGTACGAAGCACTCGGTGCGAAGATCCCGCGGGGCGTGCTGCTCTACGGCCCCCCCGGCACGGGTAAAACCCTCCTCGCTCGTGCCGTGGCCGGCGAGGCCGGGGTACCGTTCTACTCGATCTCCGGTTCCGACTTCGTGGAAATGTTCGTCGGTGTCGGTGCTTCCCGTGTCCGTGACCTGTTCAAACAGGCCAAAGAAAATAGCCCGTGCATCATCTTCGTCGACGAAATTGACGCCGTCGGTCGCCAGCGCGGCGCCGGGATGGGCGGTGGCCACGACGAACGCGAACAAACACTGAACCAGCTGCTGGTGGAAATGGACGGCTTCGGCGACCGCCAAGGCGTCATCCTCATGGCCGCCACCAACCGACCGGACATCTTGGACCCAGCGCTGCTGCGCCCCGGTCGCTTCGACCGCCAGATCCCGGTCACCAACCCAGATTTCAAGGGGCGCGAAGCTATCCTGAAAGTTCATGCGAAGGGCAAGCCGTTTGCCAAGGACGTGGACATCACCGCACTGGCAAAGCGCACCGCGGGCATGTCCGGTGCAGACCTGGCCAACGTGCTCAATGAGGCTGCGCTGCTCACCGCCCGCATCGGTGGCAACGTTATTACTGCTGACGCCCTGGAAGAAGCAACCGACCGCGTGATCGGCGGACCGCGACGCTCCTCCAAGGTGATCTCCGAGCACGAGAAGAAGGTCACCGCCTACCACGAGGGCGGCCACACCATCGCCGCCTGGGGCATGAAGAACATCGAGTCGATCTACAAGGTCACCATCCTGGCCCGTGGCAAGACCGGCGGCTTCGCCATGACCGCGCAGGAAGACGACAAGGGCATGTACACCCGCGACGAGCTGTTCGCCCGGATCGTCTTTGCCATGGGCGGGCGCTCCGCAGAAGAACTCGTTTTCGGTGTTCCAACCACTGGCGCCTCCAACGACATCGAACAAGCCACCCGCATCGCCCGCGCCATGATCACCGAGTACGGCATGAGCCCAGAAATCGGCACGGTGAAGTACGGGGAGGAACAGGGAGACCCGTTCTCCGGTCGCGGCGGAGGTGGCATCTTTGACCCGTCGGAAAGCGTGCAGGCCACCATCGACGAGCAGACCCGCTACCTGGTGAACAAAGCCCATCAAGTCGCCTACGACATCCTCCGCGAAAACCGCCACTACCTGGACAAACTGGCGGAGAAGCTGCTGGAGAAGGAAACCCTGCGCCGCCCGGACCTCGAGGTGATTTTCGAAGGGCTGGAGCCACGCGACGCCCTGGAAGTATTCCCAGGAGAATCCGCGAACTTCCCAGCACAGAACGGGTTCGAACCCGTCAAGACCCCAGTGGAACTTGCTATCGAACGCGGCGAGGAACCACCGAAGCGGTTCTCCATCCTCGAAGCATCCCGCGCTGCTCGCGAGAAGCGCCAGAAGGAACTCGAAGCACAGCGGAACATGCCGATGCCACCAGTGGCTCCGGTACCGCCGTCGGAAAGCGGGCGACATGCAGCGCCGGAAGGACCTACCCCCACCTACGGCGGCACCCCACCGCCAGCGGACTGGTCCGCGCCGGGCTGGCCACCACGCGAGGCGAACAATAATCCGTACGCAGGGCCAGAAGCTCCGCATCCGGGATTGCAGCAGTACCCTGCGCCACAGGATGACAAGCCCGAAGAGACCGAGGAAATCGGATTCCGCCTGCCGGACCACGAGCAACCGGACCACGAGCAGCCGGAGAACGAGGAGCGCAAGGATGATTAGCCCTCAGTTCGACCAACAGCGCGCCGAAGCTGCGGTGCGGGAACTGCTCATCGCGGTGGGGGAGGACCCGGACCGGGAGGGGCTGCAGGAAACCCCGGCCCGCGTCGCGCGTGCTTACGCGGAAGTGTTCGCGGGCCTGCATGTAGATCCAACGGAAGTGCTGGCCAAAACCTTCTCCGAGGACCACAGGGAGCTGGTGCTGGTCCGGGACATCCCGATTTACTCCACGTGCGAGCACCACTTGGTGCCGTTCTTCGGAAAAGCGCACATCGGGTACATTCCGGGAGCTTCCGGGAAAGTCACCGGCCTGTCCAAGCTTGCTCGGCTGGTGGACTTGTATGCGAAGCGGCCGCAGGTCCAGGAGCGACTTACCTCGCAGGTCGCTGACGCGCTGATGGACAAGCTTGATGCTCACGCGGTGATCGTCGTGATCGAGTGCGAGCATCTGTGCATGGCCATGCGGGGCATCCGCAAGCCAGGGGCCACTACCACTACGTCCGCGGTGCGGGGCGGGTTCCAAACCAACGCTGCCTCCCGCGCCGAGGTCTTGAGTCTCATTCGGGGTGCCTGATGCGGGTTGCTGATCTGACGATTCCCGGCCGGTGCACCGTCATGGGCATCGTGAACGTGACGGAGGATTCCTTCTCTGATGGGGGTCAGTATGTGGACGTCGATAAGGCGATTGCGCACGCCCACGAGCTGATTGCGGCCGGCGCCGACATTATCGATGTTGGCGGCGAGTCCACTCGGCCAGGCGCAACGCGGGTCCCCGCGGACGTCGAACAGGCCCGTGTGGTGCCCGTCATCAAGGCCTTGGCAGCGGACGGCATCCGCACCTCGGTGGACACGATGCGCGCCAGCGTCGCCGAAGCAGCGGCGGAGGCTGGGGTGAGCCTGCTTAACGACGTCTCAGGCGGCCTCGCTGATCCCGACATGTATCGCGTGATGGCTTCCGCTGACCTTCCCGTTTGCCTCATGCATTGGAAGACCGTGCGGTTTGGCGACGCCGCGGGCCAGGCCCACGCCACCGGCGATGTGGTGACAGATGTGCGCCGGGTGTTCGACATCCTGGTGGACAACGCCCTGACCGCCGGAGTAAAAGCCGATCAGATCACGCTGGATCCGGGCCTCGGCTTCGCGAAATCCGCGGCCGATAACTGGGCTCTGCTGAAAGCCTTACCGAGCTTCATCGCCGGCGAATATCCCATCTTGGTCGGAGCTTCCCGGAAACGCTTCCTCGCCCAGGTGCGCCGGGATCGAGGCCTAGACGTGGCTTCCCCCGTGGAGGCCGATCCTGCGACCGCCGCAGTGACCGCCATTGCCGCCCAGCTGGGCGCCTGGTGCGTGCGCGTGCATGAGGTCGGTGTCTCGCGCGACGCTGTGGACGTGGCCGCCCGCTGGAACCAAGGAGCGTAAATGGCAGACCGCATCGAGCTCAAAGGCCTCAAATGCTACGGCTACCACGGGGTGCTGGAAGAAGAGAAGGCCACCGGGCAGAACTTTTACGTTGATGCCACCTGCTGGCTGGACTGCGCCCCCGCGGCAGCCACTGATGACCTCACCCAGACCCTGAATTACGCGGAGCTCGCCGAGGTTATTCACGGTATTGTTACGGGTCAGCCACGCGATTTGATCGAAGCCGTCGCGGCGGAGATCGCAGACACCGTCATGGCGCGGTATGAGCTGCTGCACGCCGTGGAGATCACGATCCATAAGCCTGATGCTCCGATTCCGCTGCCGTTCGCGGACGTTGCCGTGGTCGCCCGCAGATCCCGGAGGAAATAGGATGCGCGCCGTTTTGTCCATCGGATCCAATATGGCGGATCGCTATGCGCTACTGCGCAGCGCCTACGATTACTTCGCCGCGGACCTCGTCGCCTCCTCCAGCATCTATGCCACGCCACCGTGGGGCGGGGTGGAGCAAGACGAGTTCCTCAACGCCATCTTGATCATCGACACCGAGCTCAGCCCGATGGAACTCCTCGCGGCCGCGCATGAGATTGAGGAAGCGGGGGAGAGGCGTCGTGAAGTGCGCTGGGGCCCGCGCACCCTCGACGTGGACATTGTGCAGTGCCTTGACGACGCCGTGGAACAAATCTCAACCGACCCCGTCCTCACCCTCCCACACCCCTATGCGCACAAGCGGGCCTTCGTCCTGGTGCCGTGGCTGGAAGCGGACCCCCAAGCCACCCTCCGCGGCGTCCCCATTAGCGAGTACCTCGCAGCGATCAGCCCGGACAATGTGGCTGAGGTGCGGAAAGTCGGTGAATTTTCATGAAGTCCACCAGCATCACCGCGCTGATCTTCTCCGGGGTGGTCGTTGCCTGCGCAACAGCCATCCTCACCTGGGGATTCTATGGCTTGTTGCCTGCGACCGCGGCGAGCGCGTCGGTGACGCTGTGGCTCCTTACCCTGGTGTGTTTGGTGCTGGCCTGGCGGATCCGGGAACGTAAAGACGCTGGGAAGATCGGCATGGACCGCTCGCAGTTAAGTCCGTTGCTGGCGGCGCAGTTTCTGGTTATCGCTAAGGCCTCTGCATGGACTGGGGCGCTGGTGGGTGGCGCGTACCTTGGGATCGCCATGTATGTGCTCCCTCGGGCCGCGGACCTCGTCGCCGCAGCCGAAGATGTTCCTGGGGTGATTGCATCCACGCTGGGCGGAATCGCCCTCAGCGCTGCTGGAGTTTATCTAGAAAGAAACTGCGAGACGCCTCCGCCTACCGACGGTGAACCCGCATAACAGGTAGATTGAATAAGCATGAGTGACGATCCAATGACCCAACCTGCGGAAGAGACCAACACCACCGACAAAACCCAGATCATGCTGGTGGCGTTGGTTGTGCTTGCCGTGGTGGCGAGCGTCGTCATGCTTTTCTCCAATAGCGCAGCAGCAATGAAAGTGGCGGTGCTGGCGGCACTGTGGGCAGCCTTCCTCGGCCTGTTCCTGGTGGCCAAGTACCGGCGCATCGCCACCGAAGAACGTGCGCGTGCAGAAGAGGAACGAGAAAAACTCGCTGCTGAGCTCCGCGCCGAACAAGCAGAACTCGCAGTAGAAAACGCCATCTCTGCTTCTGCACAAGACACCGAACTCTTGCAGGACATCCGCGCCCAACTTGGCGAACTACGCCAACAGCTGGAGGAACTCTCCGGTCGGGAATTCGGGTATGAACCAGCAACCCTCACGGCCGAAGCCTCCCGAATCCGGGAACTTGAAACCGCAACCGACGAGGCGCTGACCGAAACCATCCCAGCAGTGGAGGAATCACCAGTCGAGGCAACTGTGGAACCTTCTGATGATACTTCTGGCGCCTCTCGCTTCGATACCGGCTCCTTCGCCACCGTAAAACTGGACACCCCTGCCGCGGTACCAACCCCAGAACCGGAATCACACGGCCGTCGCCGTCGTGATGAAAACAAAGATTCGATCTCTGTTGCAGAGCTGCTCGCAAACCTGAAGAAGAACAAGTAACTTTCCGCTGAGGAGAACATTCACTTGGCCGCACTAAGCCCACGGTTACGGGTAGCTGACACGAGTCGCCTCTCGGAGTTGGCGCGTCGATTGAGTCAAGCAGGACACCATGTGGGGGAGGCGACCTCGTGGGAGGACCTGGCCAAGTTTGATCTGATCATCATTTCAGAGCCGGCGGAATATGTCCCAGAGGCTGTACAGCGCTTGGAACCATTAGTTTCATCGCGACAGATCGTGATTCACACCGCGGTGGAGTTAGGCGCCGAACCACTTATTGACCTGCCCGCCCTGGGCATAGCCATGGCGTGCTTTGGAGACGACTTCATCGTGGATACCTGCGATGAAATCAGTCAGGCCGTGGCGGAAGTCCTCGTGGCCGAGATGCATGGCAGCGTGTGGGCCGTTTCAGATGAAGAACGCCCTGACTTAGCCAGGGCGTTGAAAATAGCTGCTGAAGCGAATGCACTGAAACTTCAGGCGCTGCGTAGCGTGTCCAGCGAAGCGGCGCGAAACATTGTCATCCGCCAGCTGGGAGGGTGGTAGGTTACCCCAGACAGTGGTGCCGGGAGCAACCCTTAAGGTTTAGGCTTCCTTAGGCTTCGACGCCAACTTTGCCCTTCTTAGGCCACACCACAACTACTGCTGGGCGTGGGACAGCGTTGCCACCGTCTGGCCAGTGGATTGCTGGCTTGTCCGCGGAGGCGTCGTCACCTTCGCCTGGGTGCTGGACGTTGACCATGACGCGCTCGTCGGTGACGATCGGGCCACAGGTCTCAGCGCCCTTCGGGACGGTGAGGAAGCACTTGAGCTCGCCACGGTGGTCACCCGGCTCAACAGCGCAGGCGTACAGTCCGTCGTTGGACTTGAGTGCGTTGCCGTCGGTGGAGATCCACAGGTTGCCGTGGGAATCGAAGGCGAGGTTGTCTGGGCAGGAAATTGGGGAGACCTTTTCCTTGTCGAAGCCACCGAAGTAGGTGTAGGCCTCCTTCGGATCGCCACAGACGAGCAGCAGGTTCCAGGTGAAGTTTTCCCCAGCGTGGTCATCGTCCATTTCCAGGACCAGACCGTTCTTGTTTTCCTTGATCGGAGCGACTTCTTCGACTCCTGGGTAGTTCTTGCCCTCTTCGACTGCGCCACGGTACTTGTTGTTGGTCAGCGCGACGTAGACCAGGCCGGTCTTTGGAGAGACTTCGACGTCCTCTGGGCGGTCCATCTTGGTGGCTTCGACCTTGTCGGCAGCGAGGCGGGTCCACACAGCAACCTCGTCTGGCTTCATGCCGTCCACGTGGGATTCAGCGGAGCCGTCTTCCTTGGAGGTCAGGAGCTTGACCCAGGTGCCCTTGCCGTCGAATGCGCCGTCCTTAGGGAGCTGGCCGGAGCCGTCGATCTCGTCCTTAGGGGAGTTGCCCTCGAACTTGGCTACGTACAGGGTGCCTTCGTCCAGGATCTTGAGGTTGTTTTCCTTGTCGCCTTCTTTGAACTTGCGCGTGGAGACGAACTTGTACAGGTAGTCATTGCGCTCGTCGTCACCGGAGTAGCAGACGACGGTGCCGTCGGAGGTGATGTGGATGTTGCCGGCCTCGTGCTTGAAGCGGCCCACGGCGGTGTGCTTGATCGGGGTGGAGGTTGGATCCATTGGGTCGATCTCTACCAGCCAGCCGAAGCGGTTTGGTTCGTTAGGGGTCTTGGACACGTCGAAGCGGTCGTCGAAACGCTCCCACTTGCGCTCGGATGCGTCGCCCTTGATGCCGAAGCGCTTGAGCTTCTTCTTGGCGTCTTCGTCGGAAAGCTGGTTGGCGTTGCCGAAGTACTGGTCGAAGTTTTCTTCGCCGGAGAGCATGGTGCCCCATGGGGTGATGCCGCCGGAGCAGTTGTTGAGGGTACCCAGGACGGTCTTGCCCTCTGGGTCCGCGGCGGTCTTGAGTAGGTCGGATCCAGCTGCTGGGCCAGTGACCTTGAATGGGGTGGTGCCCGTGATGCGACGGTTGAGCTTACCGAATTCGCGCTTCAGCTCGCCCGAGCCCTCAACCTTGGATACTTCGAGGATGGTGTGGCCGTGCGCCGCGAGACCGATCTTGAACTGGTCCTCGGTTGGGTTTTCTGGGTCGTAGCCCTTGAACATGTTCGGCTCGGTGGAGTACTCGTGGGAGCACACGTAGACCATGCGGTTGCTGTCTTCAGGGTGGTCCAGCAGGCCGGCGAAGTCATTGTTGAAGCCGAACTGCTTCTCGGCTGCCTCTGGGGTCTGGTTGTCGACGTCGAACTCAGGCGCGCCCTCGATCACTGGATCGCCCCACGCGATCAGGACCTTCTGCTCGTAGCCTTCTGGGATCTTCACCTCCTTTTCGGTGTTCGCTTCGACCGGAGTGAACTGCATGCCCGGCAGGGACTTGGCCTGGTCTTTCTTCGCGGAGGAGGAAGCAGAACCCGTGGTTTCAGCATTACCGGAGTCGCTATCAGAGGAGCATGCTGCGAGGGCAGAAGCGCCACCGACGGCCAAGACAGTTACCGCACCGGCCTTCAACGCGGAACGACGCGTGATGTCGCCGAAGTACTCGTTATTCGATTCGTTGGCGCACTCGCCGAAGCAGGCATTACCGCACTTGTAGGTGCAGGTCTGCTTGGTGCGACTAGAAGTGAACAGGTTGAAACCCTTAAGTCCCACGGTGGGGCCTCCATTTTCTTACGCGGTTTATGGGGTGAGCGGATACAGACTTTAGGTAAGCAGAGTTGCAGCAATTGAGAATCGGAGTTACGCCTAAGTGAATTTTCTGTGAAATAACGGGGCATTAGCGTGTGTGGAGCGGGGCGTCGAAAAGCTGGCACAAAGAGTGAGGTGTTTCCAGGTACCACTATGGACTACGCTTAATAGCCGTGACTGACGCTAAGAAGACTCAAAATGCCAATGAAGACCTCCCAGAGCAGCTGCGCATCCGACGTGAAAAGCGCCAGCGTCTGCTGGACGCAGGTACCGACGCGTACCCCGTCGTTGTCGACCGCACCACCTCCATCAAGGATGTGCGTGCAAAGTACAACGTGGTCACCGAAGGCACTGAGCCTATCGACGGCGTGGTGAACCTCCAAGTAGGGGAGGAAACCCAAGACGAAGTAGCCATCGCAGGCCGCGTCATTTTCGTGCGCAACACCGGAAAGCTGTGCTTTGCTTCCATCCAGGAAGGTGACGGCACCCGCATCCAGGCCATGCTCTCCCTCGCAGAAGTCGGCGAAGAGCGCCTGGTCGCCTGGAAGTCCGATGTTGACCTGGGTGACTTCGTCTCCGTTCGTGGTCGTGTGATCGCCTCCAAGCGCGGCGAGCTCTCCGTTATGGCTTCCTCCTGGGCAATGGCAGCGAAGTCTCTGCGTCCGCTGCCCGTCGCTTTTGCGGACATGTCCGAAGACACTCGCGTGCGTCACCGCTACACCGACCTCATCATGCGCGAGGCCGCTCGCGAGAATGCCATGACCCGTATCAAGGTCATGCGCGCGCTGCGTAACTTCCTGGAGTCCGAAGGCTTCCTCGAAGTGGAGACCCCAATGCTGCAAACCCTGCACGGTGGCGCCGCAGCCCGCCCATTCCAGACCCACTCAAACGCACTTGACATCGACCTTTACCTGCGCATCGCCCCTGAGCTTTACCTCAAGCGCTGCGTCGTCGGTGGCATGGAGCGCGTCTTCGAAGTCAACCGCAACTTCCGCAACGAAGGCGTGGACTCCTCCCACTCCCCAGAATTCGCCATGCTCGAGACCTACCAGGCCTGGGGCACCTACGACGACGGCGCCGACCTGATCAAGCGGCTCGTCCAGTCCGTCGCCATGGAGGTGTTCGGCACCCTCGAGGTCACGCTTGCCGACGGCACCACCTACGATCTCGGTGGCGAGTGGAAGCAGATCGAGATGTACCCATCTCTCAACGAGGCCCTGCAGCGCAAATTCCCTGGCCAGCCAGAAGTCACTATCTCCAGCTCGGTTGAGGAACTGAAATCCATCGCCTCCGTGATTGGCCTGGACGTTCCCGCAAAGGGCGGTTGGGGCCACGGCAAACTCGTGGAAGAGATCTGGGAGCACCTGTGCGAAGACCAGCTCTACGGGCCAATCTTCGTACGGGACTTCCCAGTTGAAACCTCGCCATTGACGAGGCAACACCGCTCCAAGCCGGGCGTAACCGAAAAGTGGGACCTGTACGTCCGTGGCTTCGAGCTGGCTACCGGCTACTCCGAACTCGTTGACCCAGTCATTCAGCGCGAACGCTTCGAAGATCAGGCACGCCTGGCCGCCGGTGGCGACGACGAAGCCATGGTCCTCGACGAAGACTTCCTCACCGCCATGGAACAGGGCATGCCACCGACCTCCGGTAACGGCATGGGCATCGACCGTCTCCTCATGGCCCTCACCGGCCTGGGCATCCGCGAGACCGTGCTGTTCCCGATGGTGAAGCCAGAAGGTTAAGTACAGAAACAGGGGCTTCAGAAAACTCTGAAGCCCCTGTTCATCGCGTCGCCTATAGGGCGATCACGCCCACGATCGCGGCGTTCAACATGTTGGTGCAAAAGCCGGCAAATAGCGCTTTGACGCCTAGCTCAGCGACCTCCGAGCGCCTCTCGGGAACGAGCGCGCCGAAAGATCCAATCTGAATGGCGATGGAGGAAAGGTTGGCAAAGCCAGCCAGAGCGAAAGACGTAAGCATGATGGACTTAGGGCTGAGATTGGCCACGTGCTCGGAAAACGAGGTGTAGCCGACGAATTCGTTGATGATGGTCTTCTCACCGATGAAGGAGCCGACCAGTCCGGCTTCGTGCCACGGCACACCGATTGCCCAGGCAAGTGGGGCGAACAACAGGCCGAACAAGCCCTCGAGAGACCAGCCTTCTTGACCGAACATCGAGCCCACTCCGCCAATAATGGCCGAAAGCATAGCGATCGTGGCAACGAAGGCGATGAGCAGGCATGCGACGGTGACCGCGATTCGCCCGCCCGAAAGCGCACCGGCACCAATTGCGTCGATTACGTTCTTCGAGTTTTCATCGCGCATTTGTGTGACGTTCGCATTTACTTTTGACTCCTCCGTCTCCGGCATGAGTGCTTTGGCTACCATTAGTGAGGCAGGGGCATTCATGACGGAGGCGGCGAGCAAGTAGGGCAGCGGTGCTCCCAACAGGGAATACCCGACCAGCGTGGAGCCTGCGACCGACGCGAAACCCCCGGACATACAGGCGAAGAGCTCGGAACGAGTAAGTTGTGGCAGCCAAGGACGGATAACGAGTGGGGCCTCAGATTGGCCGAGGAAAATTACTGTCGCAGCCCAGACAGATTCCACTTTCGAGGTTCCGAGTACTTTGTTGAGTGCGGTTCCGACGATTTCCACGAACCACTGCAGGATGCGCAGATAGTACAGTGCGCCGATGATGGCGCCCAGGAAGATAATCACAGGCAGTACGTTGAGCGCGAAGATGAATCCGACATTGTTGCCGAAGAGTGGTCCAAAAACGAAGGAGGTGCCTTCGTTGGTGTAATTAATGAGTTTTTCAATGGAACCAGCCGTCGCTTTGAGCGCCTGGAAACCCGGTTCCCACTTCAGTACGAGCAGGGCAAAGGCAATCTGGAGGGTTAGCCCTACGCCCAGGATGCGCCAATTGATGCGTCTGCGATTGTTTGACAAGGCAAATAGAACTAGGAAAATCAGTGCGATACCAATGAGGCCCTGGAAGCGTTCCATGGTCTATGCCTCTTTCTCTGCTGGGAGATGATCGGGACCGAAGGAATAGGGGAGGAGGCTTTCAAAATCGATGCTTAGCGGTTCATGATTGTCGTCTTCGACGATGACCCGCTTCGTGTTGAATTCTCGGAGCACCTGCCGGCAGGCACCACATGGCCAGCATGGCGCAGCCTTGAGGCCGACGATAGCAATAGCCTCGATTACTCTTTCGGAGGAGGTAGAGGTGCTGGCAACCATAGTGGTCGCCGCATTGCGCTCTGCGCATAACGTAAGTCCGTAGCTAGCGTTTTCGACATTGCATCCCGTGAATACTGCGCCATCCGTAGTGAGCAACGCGGCTCCTACGGGAAAACGGCTATAAGGGGCATAGGCATGATGCGCAGCGTCCCGCGCTAAGGCGAGTAATTCTGCATCGCTGGTCATGAGCGAATCCTTTCCATGAACCGCCAGGTGCTCGTGGCTGCTCAACCACAAGCGAGCCACATAACATTTGATAAAGCTTCCATTGACATATGTTCTATCTTATGATGTTAATTGTCACAGGGTTCCAATACAAGAGGTGAGATTACAGCAGCCCCATGGGAGTGATGATCCTCACCAGATATTTGTCGTGGGGCAGAAAGGAAGCAGAAATGGCCACAACTTTTGATGTCGTCGACATCATTCGCACCAAGAGGGACGGGGGTGAGCTCTCCACGGAACAGATCAACTGGGTAATCGATGCATACACGCGCGGGATTGTGGGCGATGAGCAAATGGCTGCTCTGAACATGGCAATCTTCATTCGGGACATGAATCGTCGCGAGATCGTCGACTGGACGCAAGCCATGATCAACTCCGGTGAACGGATGGATTTCAGCTCTTTGAGCAAGCCCACGACAGACAAGCACTCCACCGGCGGGGTGGGAGACAAAGTCACCCTTCCGCTCGGCCCGTTGGTCTCATCCTTCGGGGTCGCCGTGCCACAGCTCTCCGGTCGAGGCCTCGGGCACACGGGAGGAACGCTGGACAAACTGGAAGCGATCCCAGGCTGGAAAGCTGACATGTCTAATGCGCGCATGATGGAGATTCTGGAAGATAGTGGGGCAGTGGTCGCAGCTGCGGGTTCCGGCCTGGCTCCGGCCGATAAGAAGATCTACGCATTGCGCGACATCACCGCGACTGTAGACTGCATTCCGCTGATCGCTTCCTCCATCATGAGTAAGAAGATCGCAGAGGGTACGTCCTCTCTCGTGCTCGACGTTAAGGTTGGCTCGGGAGCGTTCATGAAGGATCTGGATCAAGCGCGAGCTCTCGCACAAACCATGGTTGACCTGGGGCACGATGCTGGGGTTCAAACCCGTGCGCTGCTCACAGACATGTCGACTCCGCTCGGCAAGAAGATCGGCAACGGCCTCGAGGTGGAGGAATCGATTGAAGTACTCCAGGGCGGTGGGCCTAGCGATTTGGTCGAAATCACCTGCGAGTTGGCGCGACACATGCTCGATCTAGCGGGTGTGCATGATGCTGACGTGGAGACTGCACTCAAGGACGGTCGAGCAATGGACTCCTGGCGCAGGATGATCAAGGCGCAGGGCGGAGACCCAGATGCCAAGCTCGCCCGAGCTCCCCACACTTACGAGGTTCTAGCGGAAAAAGAAGGAACAGTGCAACAGTTGGATGCTCTGGCATTGGGCGTGGGTAGCTGGCGTCTTGGCGCGGGGCGCGCCCGGAAGGAAGATCCAGTGCAGGCCACCGCTGGCATCGAGATTCATGTGGATTTGGGGCAGCGCGTGACCAAGGGGCACAAGCTGCTGACGCTGCACACCGAAACTCCTGAGCGCTTCGAGCATGCCCTCAACTCGATCTTGCCAGGCATTGTGATTGGTGAGGCAGCTGCTCCCGAGCGGAGGATCATCCTCGACCGTATTGTATGACAGGCCACTTGGTGTCCCCTTGACGTGTGCATCTCACAGGCCTAAAGTTAACAACAGATTAACCAATCAGGGTTGTTACTCCTAGAATCCTTCGAGGCAAGACCTGAGACATGGAGCGTCGGACAATGTGTTCGGTGCCTTGTGTCTCGGGTCTTTTTTGTATGCAGCGGGGAAGCTACAGAGCAGCCCTAGTGACAAAGTTAAGGAGTGATTACCGGTGAGCATGACTCGGCAAGAGACTGCGCGGGCCATTCTTGATGGCATCGGTGGCGCCGACAACATTGCGTCGTTTAGCCACTGTGCTACTCGGCTTCGTTTTGAGCTGCGAGATGCCAAGAAGGCTGACAAGGCGAAGCTGGAGTCCATCAGGAAAGTGATGGGTGCTGTCCCACAAGGCGGCAACTACTACCAGGTTGTGATCGGTGGCGACGTCGCTACCGTGTACGACGACATGAACGCTCTGCCAGAGATGAAGGGTGTGCAGGCGAAGTCCGATGCCGAGGTGAAGGCTGAGCAGCGGGCAAAGGCGAAGGGTAAGCTGCCTTGGCTGGACGCGTTCTTCGAGTACCTGTCTGATTCCTTCCGCCCAATCCTGGGTGTGTTGCTTGGTGCATCGCTGATTATTGCGTTTGCTGCAGTTTTGGACGCATTGGGAGTCGTTGATTTCCGTGCTGAGGACAAGCCGATTTCTTGGGTCTTCGTCGACGCAATGTGGCGCAGCGTGTTCTACTTCCTGCCGGTGATGGTTGCGTTTAACGCTGGTAAGAAACTGCGCATCGATCCATGGGTTACGGGCTCGATTATGTTTGCGCTGCTCACCCCGGAGTTCATGGCGCTGTCCGAGCACACATCCACCGTCTGTACCACCAACGATGCACTGGGCACCGAAACCTGTAAGGCCACCATTTTCGGCCTGCCAATGTTGCTGCAGGGCTACGGCGGTAACGTCTTCGTGCCACTGATCATGGCTGCTGTCGCCGCTGCTGCTTACAAGTTCTTCCAGAAGATCATTCCTTCCGCCGTACACATGGTGTTCGTGCCATTCCTCACCCTCGTTGTGATGATCCCACTGACGGCGTTCCTCATCGGCCCATTCGGCGTCTGGCTCGGTAACGAAATCGGCATTGGTCTGTCCTGGATGAACACCAACGCACCGTTCGTGTTCGCAATCCTCATCCCGATGCTGTACCCATTCCTGGTGCCGCTGGGCCTGCACTGGCCACTCAACGCTCTGATGCTGGTCAACATCAACACCTTGGGCTACGACTTCATCCAAGGCCCAATGGGCGCCTGGAACTTCGCCTGCTTCGGTGCTACCGCTGGTGTGCTCTTCCTGTCGCTGCGTGACCGCGACACTGAAATGCGCCAGACCTCTGCTTCTGCACTGGCCGCAGGCCTGCTCGGTGGTATCTCTGAGCCTTCCCTCTACGGTATTCACCTCCGCTTCAAGCGCATCTACCCACGTATGCTCGTCGGATGTTTTGCAGGTGGCTTGACCATCGCAGTTCTGGGCATGGCTTCCAATGGTGTTAAGACCTCGGCATTCGTCTTCACCTCGCTGATCACCATCCCAGTGTTCAGCCCAATGCTCACCTACGCTGCCGCCATCGCCGTCGCATTCTTCGTGGCATTCACGCTGATCGTCATCACTGACTACCGCACCCCAGAAGAGAAGGCAGATGCTTTGGCACGCATCGCTGCAGCCAAGGCAGAGCCAGCAGCTCCTGCAGAACCAGTAGCTCCTGCAGCGCAGCCGGTAGCAGCCCCAGCTGGTGGCGTCGGTACGCTCACGAAGGTTGCTACTCTGGCAGCACCTGTCGCTGGCCAGGTCGTGGACATGAAGGATCTGAGTGACGCAGCCTTCGCCTCCGGGGCGCTCGGCACCGGCCTGGGCATCAAGCCAACCGAGTCCACCGTGGTCTCCCCAATCGAAGGCACCGTGATCACCGCGATGAAGACCGGCCACGCCTACGGCCTGAAGACCGACGACGGGGTGGAAGTCTTGGTCCACATCGGCATCGACACCGTGAAGATGAAGGGCGAGGGGTTCACCCAGCTGGCTAAGAAGGGCGATCGGGTGACCGTCGGCCAGCCACTGGCTGAGGTTGACTTCGCAGCCGTCACCGCCGCTGGGTACGACGACACCGTCATCATGACCGTCACCAACACCAAGAAGTTCGGTGGTGTCTCCCCAGTACCAGCGGGCCCAGTATCTGCCGGTGACACGGTGGTAACAGTTTCTTAACAAAGGGGCTGCACTACACTGCATACTATGCGTGTTCTGCGAGTCTTTAACAACAACGTCGTCCTTGCCACGAGTGGTGAGGGCGGCGAAGTTGTTGTTACCGGCCGCGGAATTGGGTTCCAGGTCAAAAGCGGCGATCCTGTCGCGCAGGACAAGGTGGCCAAGGTGTTTTATCCCGCCGACGGCCGCGACCCCGACCACCTTGCGGAAATGCTCGCGATGATCCCGGCGGAACACATCCGGATCGTCATTGAGGCGATGGCCAAGGCGGGGATGCCGTCCGAATATCAAGACAAGATCACTCTGGTTATCGCGCTGGCAGACCACGTCAGTGGTGCGATCCGGCGTAGCTACGAGGGGCAGGAGCTGTCCTACCCGTTGCGGGCGGAAGTGCAACAGCTTTACTCTGAGGAATATTCCCAGGCGGTCCGGCTGCTCCACGCGATAAATGAGCAACTCAGGCAGCCTATTTCGGAAGAAGAAGCGGTCGCTTTCACCTTGCACCTGGTCAACGCCAGTTTTACCAGCGGCGATTTGTCGTATACCTACCAGATGACAGGCCTCATCGAGCAGATGATTGCCGTGGTCGAGCAGGGCAGCGACAAGGAACAGCTGGACCAGATCAGTATCGCCCGCTTCATCACTCACCTGCGGTATTTGTTTGTGCGCATTGCGCAGCATAAACAGCTTGCGGAAAAGCCAGGGGCGGTCAGCACCGCGATTATGGAAGCGTATCCGGAGTGTGTGGAGGTTGCGTACCGGCTGGCTGAGTTGGTGGAGCTGCGATTGGGCGAGTCGCTCACGGAGGACGAGGTGTCTTACCTGGTCCTCCATGTCGCACGGTTGAGGAACTAATCCTTCGTCAGGGCCCGCTCCGCTACGGACATTGCCCCAATGAGGGCAGCGGTGACAGCCCCGACTGCGCACACGTTGCGCACAGCAGTGGGGTAGCCGAGGATCGTGGGGTTGATAAAGTCGTAAGGGTAGTAGCCCTGGGTGCGAATCCCTCGGTTAAACGTGTAAGCGGCCCAGAACAGCGGGATCGCGAAGGCGAAAGCAGCGGAGTTTCGTGTGACGTCCTGCGTGGGCGCGCCGGGGCGGTCCAGGAGCCACAAGGTGGGCACCGCAATGGGCATGATGGTGTGCACGATCGGGTTGGTGATCTTACCCAGCCCCTCCACGATGGATGTCTTTGCCAGCAGCGTGTTGTACACCAGGCCGGTGATCACCAGCATGGTCACCGCGTTGATGCGCAGAAACGCCAGGCGGGCAGGCCGCTTACCGACGGCGTACTGCGCGCTTACTAGAGCGCCGATGATATTCGACCACAGAGTGAAGTAGGAGTAGTGGTTGATGAGCTTTTGCTTCGGGGTTTCAAAGGCCGGCCAATCCTGAAAGACGGTGGTAGCAGCCTGGTAGCCGGACAGTGCGATGGCTGCGCCACCAAGAACTGCGGTAAGCGCGCCGGTGCGGCGGACAAGTTTTCTCATAGAAACCGATGGTAGTAGCTTCGGCCTGCAGATATTATGGTGCCATGAAAAAGATGATTGCTGTTGTTTCTGCTGTGGTGGCCAGCTGCGCGATGATGCCGTCGGCCAGTGCTAATCCTGTCGAAATGTCCCTAGAGCCGATTATCAAGGTGGATTCTCCGGAGCACTCGTATTGGGCGGCGGTTGCCGTTGATAGTTGGGATATGCCGGTATCTCCGGTGCCGGAGCTGCACAAGTGCGCCAAGTTTGTGGGAGGGAGCACGGCTGACCCGGGGTTGCGCTTTTTCGCTTCCAACGTGTGCTTAAAACTGAATCCGAACTCAGTTCCGGCTTTGAATTGGTAGTTTCGGCGTAAATCGGGCGCTGTTCGCTAGAGGCGTACAGCGCCCTTTGTGCAGCTAAAGGATAGTTTTTGTGCTGTTTGCTCTGGGGTGGGGCTGAAATTGGAAATTTTGGTGCGGTCTGCGCGTTAAAGTGGGTGCAATTAACAAACGGAATTTAGGAGTGTCATGTTCGAGAGGTTTACCGACCGCGCTCGACGCGTTATCGTGCTCGCTCAAGATGAGGCGCGCATGCTCAACCACAATTACATCGGCACCGAGCACATCCTGCTCGGTCTGATCTCTGAGGGTGAGGGCGTCGCAGCGAAGGCCCTAGAGTCCATGGGGATCAACCTGGAAGATGTGCGTCGGGAGGTTGAGGAAATCATCGGCCACGGCACCACTCCGCCGACCGGCCACATTCCGTTTACCCCGCGTGCTAAGAAGGTGCTGGAGCTGTCCTTGCGGGAAGGCCTGCAGATGGGCCACAAGTACATCGGCACCGAGTTCCTGCTGCTCGGCCTGATCCGCGAAGGTGAAGGCGTCGCAGCGCAGGTGCTGGTTAAGTTGGGAGCTGATCTGCCTCGCGTGCGCCAGCAGGTTATCCAGCTGCTCAGCGGCTACGAAGGTGAAGGCGGCAACCCGGATGATTCCTCCGGTGGTCCTTCCCTCGCTGGTGCTGGTGCTGCCCCTGGTGGCCGTTCCCAGGGTGGTCCTGGTGAGCGTTCTAACTCCCTGGTTTTGGACCAGTTTGGCCGTAACCTGACCCAGGCTGCTCGTGAGGGCAAGCTTGACCCGGTCGTGGGGCGCGAGAAGGAAATCGAGCGCATCATGCAGGTGCTGTCTCGCCGTACGAAGAACAACCCGGTTCTGATTGGTGAACCTGGTGTGGGTAAGACGGCCGTCGTTGAGGGCTTGGCGCTGGACATTGTTAACGGCAAGGTCCCGGAGACCTTGAAGGACAAGCAGCTTTACTCCCTGGATTTGGGTTCTCTGGTTGCGGGTTCCCGCTACCGCGGTGACTTCGAGGAACGCCTGAAGAAGGTGCTCAAGGAGATTAACCAGCGTGGCGATATCATCCTGTTCATCGATGAGATTCACACGCTCGTCGGCGCGGGCGCTGCTGAGGGTGCGATTGATGCTGCGTCCTTGCTGAAGCCGAAGCTGGCCCGTGGTGAGCTGCAGACCATCGGTGCCACCACCCTGGATGAGTACCGTAAACACATTGAGAAGGATGCGGCGTTGGAGCGTCGTTTCCAGCCGGTGCAGGTCCCGGAGCCGTCCGTGGAGATGACGATCGACATTTTGAAGGGGCTGCGGGACCGCTACGAGGCGCACCACCGCGTGTCCATCACCGATGGCGCTCTGGCTGCCGCCGCGAACCTGTCCTCTCGCTACATCAATGACCGGTTCTTGCCAGATAAGGCCGTGGACCTGATCGATGAGGCCGGCGCCCGGATGCGTATCAAGCGGATGACCGCGCCGGAGGGCTTGCGCGAAATCGACGAGCGTATTGCTGACGTGCGCCGTGAGAAGGAAGCGGCGATTGACGCTCAGGACTTCGAGAAAGCAGCTGGCCTGCGCGACAAGGAGCGCAAGCTGGGCGAGGAGCGCGCTGAGAAGGAAAAGCAGTGGCGCTCCGGCGACCTGGAAGAGATCGCTGAGGTGGGCGAGGAGCAGATCGCTGAGGTACTCGGCCACTGGACCGGCATCCCAGTGTTCAAGCTGACCGAGGAAGAGTCTTCCCGCCTGCTCCACATGGAAGAGGAGCTGCACAAGCGCATCATCGGCCAGGAGGATGCCGTCAAGGCGGTCTCCCGCGCGATTCGCCGTACCCGCGCAGGCCTGAAGGATCCGAAGCGTCCGTCCGGTTCCTTCATCTTCGCTGGTCCTTCCGGTGTGGGTAAGACGGAGCTGTCCAAGGCGCTGGCAGAGTTCCTCTTCGGTGAAGAGGACGCCCTCATTCAGATCGACATGTCCGAGTTCCACGACCGCTTTACCGCGTCGCGTCTGTTCGGTGCCCCTCCGGGGTACGTCGGCTACGAAGAGGGTGGCCAGCTGACCGAAAAGGTACGCCGTAAGCCGTTCTCCGTTGTGCTGTTCGACGAGATTGAGAAGGCCCACAAGGAGATCTACAACACCCTCCTGCAGGTCCTCGAAGATGGCCGGCTTACCGACGGCCAGGGCCGTGTTGTCGACTTCAAGAACACCGTCTTGATCTTCACCTCTAACCTGGGCACCAGCGACATCTCGAAGGCTGTGGGTATGGGCTTCTCCGGAAGCACCTCGACGGACCAGGATGCCCAGTTTGATCGGATGAAGGGCAAGGTCCACGACGAGCTTAAGAAGCACTTCCGCCCAGAGTTCCTCAACCGTATCGATGAGATTGTGGTCTTCCACCAGCTCACTCAGGAGCAGATCGTGGAGATGGTGAACCTGCTCATCGGTCGCGTGGAGAAGGCGCTGGCTGCCAAAGACATGGGCATCACGCTTACTGACGTCGCCAAGAATCTCCTTGCCAAGCGCGGTTTCGATCCTGTGCTCGGTGCCCGTCCGCTGCGCCGCACTATCCAGCGGGAAATTGAGGACGTGCTGTCCGAGAAGATCCTCTACGGTGAGTTCGGTGCCGGTGAGATCGTCAACGTGGACGTCGAAGGCTGGGACGGCGAGTCCAAGGGCGATGACGCTAAGTTCGTGTTCACCGCCACGGAAAAGCCACTGCCGGAAGGCCAGTTCTCAGAGATGTCCGTCGAAGCTGCGGAAGCAGTCTCTGACGTTTCCGACGTAGAGTAAGCCAGTCAAGTTAGCAGGCCACCAGAACCTCAAGGTTGTGGTGGCCTGCTTTTGGTGGAGCGGGAAGAGTGTGACTCTGCTGCGTGCTTGTCTTAGAAACCAGCCCGTCCTCGGTCGATATCGCGCTGAAAATCTAGCGCTGATTGACGGGTTTCTTCGTCGTGTTCCTCGCTGCGCTTACGAATCTTTTGCTGCATCATGCCAGCGGGGATGACGATCAACAAGATGGCGACGATAACAACTAGCCAGAAAGTCGACATGTTAGCTTCGGCTGCCGTGCCCACTCCAAGGGGTAAGGGAGCAAAATGTGTGTCCGGTCGGCGTGTTGTCGGTTGTTACTTCACTTCTGGGGGCTTTGATCACGGTCCCTGAAGTTTCTTACTAAAACCCGGGAAGCATTCCCCGGATCTCGGGCCGAAATCAGTGAAATAGCAGGTGTGAAGCCTAAAGGATCACCGAGACCCGGGGAACGCTTCCCGGGTTTTGCGGAGTTAAGCAGCAAAATATATGTCCGGCCAGGCACTGTTGTGTTAGTGCTCGGCTGGGATAGCGTTGTCGCAACAGGGCTGGTCGACCTGTTTCCCAGCTTGTTTTATTTCCCATTTGTCCCAGTGTGAGCACACTACGTGGTCGAGGATGGATGTGATGAGTAGGCAGCCTGCTGCAGTGTACGTCGCCTTCGATAAAGACCTGATCGTATACGCGGTAGGGGTCGGCGGTGCAGAGGGCATCAATAAGTCACAAGGGGTGTGAACCCGCGGTTCAGACTTCTTCGGGAGATGCCTCACGAGCCTGCAGGATCGGTCAGTGCGGTTGAGCTGACAGCATAAGCATGGAAGGCTCGAAAAGTTTGCCGCGTGTGTGTGATCAGCTTTGGTGTTGGTAGTCGAAGCGCCACTAGGTGGTGCACCGCCACCTAGTGGTGCCGTTGTTTTTGCTTTTGTCCCAGGCAGACGGGGGCATCGGGGTCGGTTTTTGGTTACCGGAGTTAGGTGACCGCACCTGTTAGTGCAGGTGCGGTATCACTCGCGGTATTGAACAAGGATTGTGCGTTTATAAGACCTCAAGCTATATAACACATGCATTTGCATACCTTGACCAGGGCCTATCGCGGACAACAGACACACTTTCTGCTACTTAATCCCACTCCAAGCTGGAAATTAATGATGCTGAGTGAAAGGCTGGGGAGCTTTGAATTTGTTAGCTGTGGTTGGGCGCTCTCGGGCTATGCCACACGCGTGTCCAATAACTCACAGTCTCAACCATTACAAGTAACAACCATTGGGATGTGGTGCTCTCAGGTCAAAGAGAAGAAGTCCACTTGTAGGTTGGGCTTCCGGGGACATGCCACGAGCATGAGAAAGTGCCGAAACCTCAAGTCGGGTTAAAAACGACGCCGAAGCGTCGTTTTTAACCCGCTAACTAGTTACTTCATCAGCCCAAAGTGCTTGGCGATGGCCACGCCAGCCAGGCCGAAAAGGCCGCCAAGTGCGGCGAGGATCCCGGCGTCGGTGCCGGAGCTTCCCAGGCTGAAACCGTTGTCCTGGTTGTTTTCCTTACCGGGCTTGTTTGGTGCAGGTGCCGGTGCAGGTGCCGGGTTTTCACCGGGCTTGTTTGGTGCAGGTGCCGGTGCAGGTGCCGGGTTTTCACCGGGCTTGTTTGGTGCAGGTGCCGGTGCAGGTGCCGGGTTTTCACCGGGCTTGTTGTCCACTGGTGCTGGGGCTGGGCTATCGGCACAGGTTGCTTTGAGCTTAAGGGATACCTTTACGGTGTCCATAGGATCGCCAGCTCGGTAGGCTCCCATGAAGGCGCGGTCGGCGCCCTTTTGTAGGTCACGGGTGGACTCGGGGTGCTTGACGTATTTCAGGCCGGGGGCTTCGAGGGTGAGGGTGCCCTGGTCGAACTTCCAGCCGGTGGTGGTTCCTTGGGCGATGACGTCGCGGCCGGTTACTTTGTTTTGTTCCGTTTTGTCTTCCGGGGTGAGGGACGTCATGGCTTTACCTGGTACGTAGTACGAGGTGTAGTCAGTCTTGACGGTGACTTGGTTGCCGCTGACGTCGACGCCGAAGTTGCCTAGGGTGACATCGAGCGCGTCGTGGTGGCCGGTGAAGTGGGCGGTGCCGGTGGCGGCGAGGGAAGTGACAGCTGGAGTGCCGTTGTTGGCGGTGAGTTTGACTGATGCTGGGTCGATTGGGCTGGAGAAGTAAAAGTCTGGGCCAGCTTTGTCGGTGCCGTGCTCGGTCATGCCGCTGACGGTCCATGCTCCGTTCGCGATGGGGCCGTCGATGTAGTTGCGCCAGGTTTGCTTGATGCCCCAGTCGATGGTGCCGCTTTCAACGTCGAAGCTTGGGTTTGCGCAGGTGTTTTCTGCTGCTGTCGCATGTGGGATTGTCAGGGTGCTTGCGAGAAGGCTGGTGCCGATTGCGGTAGCAAGGATTGAACGTTGCATAGAAATCCTTTGTGTCGGAATGGAATCTTTGAGAAAATCAAAGTAAGGTTAGCCTAACCTACGAATTTGCCTTGAAGGTAGTGGGGTGTGCTTCGGGGGTGAGGTTAGCTTTACCTAACTCACCTCGTTTTGTACTGTTCACCCGAAGCGTTAATTAACAAAGAAAAGATGGACAACGATGCGCTCACGTACTGTGACAAGTTTTTGTGCCACAGCCCTGATCGTCTTACTAGGGGTGGCGCCCGCCGCTCAGGCAGCTGAGACGGGTTCTGGCAGTTGCGAAAACCCAACTTTCGAGATCTCCGGCGGCGAGCTGAGCTGGGGTTTTAAACATAGTTTCCGCCGCTATATCGACAGCCCCGTGGCGCACGGTGGGTTTGAAACCACCGGCGATGCCCAACTGCAAGGCGCCTTCTCCGATGAGAATGCCGCCTTTGTTTTTCCGGTTAACAGCAGCTCCGGGGCAGCGAGCAGCCTGGAAGTCGGCTCGCGCGGTGGCGTCCGTTTCACCGGTCATGACGGGGTGCTCGACTCGGCATTCAGCGATCTTAAGCTGCAATTTTCCAGCGCCAATCAGGCAAAGCTGATTGCTTCTTACAACGGCAAGATTGCCGAAGACTTCCGCCCGGGTACACCGACCCGTGATGTGTCCGAACCTGCTTTGGAGCTTGCCGACGTCCACTTCTCCGACTCCTTAAGCGCAACCAATACTCAGCTCACCGGTCGGGTAGTGCTCACCCAAGCCGGAAACGACATTGGATTTAATGGTGCGTACCGCACGGAAGCAGATCGAACTGTCGATCCGCTGAAAATTAACCTTAAGGGTAAAGCAGTGTGTGCCGACGGGTCCGAGCGCGCTATTGGAGGCTCTGGCAACTCTGGCACCTCTACGTCCGGTGGTGGGAAAAGCAGCGGAACCAAGATTGAAAAACTGCCCGATCGCCAACCAGTCCCGGAAGCCAACCACACCATTGTGCAATGGGGAGACACCCTCACTCTTTCTGCCAGTGGCTTTGCGCCTAACAGCGTGGTAGCGGTTCGGAAGGGCAAAGACACCACTGATATTGGTACTGCTACCGCAGATGCCAACGGCTTGGTGGCAGTGGACATCACCATCGCTCCGGAAACACCCCTGGGCACCACCACGTATTCCCTCGTTGGGGCTGGGGCAGGCGGTGGAGCTCATACCGCTACCACCCACGTGCGCATTGTTCGCTCCTCCGGGGTGCACAACTTCTGGGAAGGTACCAATCAGGTGGTGAACGGACTGGTGGAGACCCAGCGGGTTGCCACCGCCGGCGGCAACTTATTCACAGCAACTACCGGAATGCTTAACGCCGCTGAATCACTGGGAGCTAAGTTCGGGTTGAAGCCCGGTAACTCCACCACCGAAACCAAGGGCAGCCAGACAACGCAGAATGGCGTCGATAAGCCTGCTTCGGCGACAGCCACCGTCAAAAGCGGTGCGCCGTCTGGCGGAACCGCGAGCGCGGCCGGTCCTGCAGCCGCAGGAGCCGCAAAAGCTACCGGTGGCGCCGCTAATGCCGGGGCGCAGGCCGGAGTGTGCTCCGCTTCCGATGGGAAAGGCGTCTCCCAAGCGAGCTTGTCCTGGGGTGTGAAGGAATCCTTCCGCTCTTACATTTCGGGCAATATCGCCAAGGGATCCTGGGAAACCAATGGCACCACATACTCCGGTGGCAACTTTGTCTGGAACGGCACCGCGGGTGCGGTAGCCGGAAACAACGGCGTCATTCAGTACACCGGTGCAGTCCGATTCACCGGCCACGACGGGGTTTTGGATCTCAACATTGCCGATCCGGAAGTCCAATTCGACGGCAATACCGGTACCCTATTTGCCAACGTCCGGTCCAGCGACATGGACGGCAATAGTCGCGACTTCGGCAGGGTAGCCCTGGCCACCTTGAACACTCAGGCTTCGGGTTCCGGCGACAGCCTCAATCTCACGGCCACCACCGCATTGACCGCAGAAGGGGCTAAGGCATTCGCTGATTTCTACCCAGCTGGAATCGAGCTCGACCCCATCACAGCTACAGCGCAGCTTTCCGGTGCCGCCAACTGCGCCGCATCCCACGGGGCAAGTGCGGGCGGCCAAGCAGCGGGGAACACCACCAGCGCAGCAAGCGCAGCGGTGAAGAAAGCTAACGCCAAAAATGGTGGCGCTCCAGAAGCGATGGGGCAAGCCAAAACCGGTCGCAGTGCAACATCTTTGCTGGATGAAAAAGAGCAGCCAAACACCATGTTGGTGGCAGCGGTTGGTAACCCTGGCATTCCCGTAGCCCTGGCGTTGTTGCTCATCGCAGCGTTCGGGTTCATGGCATTTTCCCCGGGTGGTGCAAAACACCGCACAAAATTTTTCCGTCGTAACAATGAAGGAGCAGGCGAATGAGCCTGAAAAACAAGATCGCCGTCGTGGCGCTGATCACCACCGGCGCCATCGCCCTCACAAGCTGTGGCTATGGTTCCTCCGCTGAGCTAGGACGCGGGGCGAAACTTGGTGAGGCCAGCAGCCAGATCACCACGCCACAGGCAGTTCCGGCGGCTCATGAACTCCCGGACCCGCTGTCCTTGCGTGGCCCGAGCGTTGCTGCAGACATCGGTGAAATCATCCCGATTACCACCAACCCGCAGCCACAACTGCCAGTGAGCTTCACTGACGCTGACGGGCATCAAGTAGAGGTTACCGACGTCTCCCGCATCATCCCCCTGGACCTGTACGGAACCTACTCCCGCGTCATTGAGGGCTTGGGACTCGTGGATAGCATCGTCGGGCGCGCGGTCTCGTCGAACGAGAAAGCACTGGAGCATGTACCACTGGTGACCAAAGACGGCCACAGCATCAACGTGGAAGCGGTGTTGCAGCTCCAGCCGACCTTGGTGATCGTGGATCATTCCGTGGGACCACTGGAAGCGATTGAACAGCTGCGCGCCGCCGGCGTTACCGTCGCGATGCTCGATCCGCAGCGCACCCTCGAATCCGTAGGCTCAGACATCCAGCTGGTAGCGAACTGTCTGGGGTTGAAGGACGAAGGAAAGCGCTTGGCAGAGCGGTCCACGAAGCAACTCGAAGTGGATCAGGCTGCGCTGGCAAAGATGATTCCAGCTGACTCCCCACGACGCCCGCGCATGGCGTTCCTCTACGTGCGTGGCAACGGCGGCGTGTTCTTCATCATGGGCAACGGCTACGGAGCTGAGGTGCTTATCGACGCCGTCGGCGGCGACAACGTAGGCAAAGACATCGACGGTGTTCGCCCCGCAAACGCAGAATCCCTGGCAGAACTCAACCCAGAAATCATTTTGGTCATGAGCAAGGGGCTGGAATCCACCGGTGGTGTCGATGGATTGTTGCAGCGTCCAGGTGTCGCCCAAACCATCGCCGGCCAGAACCGCCGCATCGTCGCGATCCCAGACGGCCAGTCCCTGTCCTTCGGGCCCCAAGCGGGTGCGCAGCTCCTAGCAACCGCTAAGGCGATCTATGCGCCAGAGTGATGCTATTGCCCAGCGTCGACGTCAGCGCATCCTCACCACCTGTGGCCTTAGTCTTGCTGTCGTGGTCATTGCGGCGGGGGCGCTGTCGGTAGGACAGTACAGCATGACGCTCACCGACGTCCTCCGGATCATCGCTGCCGGTCCCACCGCACCCAGCCCCGAGCTCGGGGCATCAGTACTGTGGCAAGTCCGCATGCCCCGAATCGTGCTCAGCCTGCTCATCGGTGCAGCTCTCGCGGTATCCGGCGCCGTGATGCAGGCACTGTTCGCTAACCCGCTCGCAGAACCCGGTGTCATCGGTGTCTCCTCCGGCGCCGGTGTGGGAGCTGCGATTGCCATCGTTTCCGGGCTTAGCTTCGCTGGCACTTTCACTGTGCCACTACTCGCATTCGTCGGTGCGGCGGCTACCGCATGGCTTGTGTTCATCTTGTCCCGCGTCCGCGGGCAAACCCAGGTGGTGTCGCTGATCCTCACCGGTATCGCAGTGAACGCCATCGCGGGTGCTGCTATTTCCTTTCTGATTTTCCTGGCACCCACCACCGCGCGAGAGCAAATCCAGTTCTGGCACATGGGGTCGTTGAACGGCGCGCAGTGGAAGCATGTGTTCACGGTGCTTCCCGTCATCATCTTGGGAATCGTGTTGTCAGCAGCGCTTTCCCGGCAACTGGACCTGTTGGCGCTCGGTGAGCGGGCCGCGGAACATGTGGGAGTGGGCGTCGCAAAGCTGCGTTTTTACTCCCTGGCCGTGGCGACGATGCTCACCGCAGCGGCCGTCGCCTTCGGAGGCATCATCGGGTTCGTGGGGCTGATCGTGCCACACCTGCTACGCCTCGTGCTCGGCGCCGGTAACCGCTGGTTAATACCTGTTTCGGCGCTGGGCGGTGCGGTGCTGCTGTCCGCCGCGGATATCGTGGCGCGCACAGCCATCGCCTATGCCGACCTTCCCATTGGCATTTTCACCGCGCTGGTAGGCGGCCCGGTGTTCTTCTACCTCCTGCGACGCACACTAGCGAAGGGGCAACACGTATGACGGCGATTGTGAACGCCCAGGACATCACCGTGTCCGTCCTTGGCAAGAAACTCATTAAGAACGTCTCAGTTCAGCTCACGCCCGGCCTCGTCACCGGCATCATCGGCCCAAACGGCGCCGGAAAATCAACGCTCCTGGCGGCGCTGGCCGGCGACATCGCCACCACCTCCGGCACCATCACCATCGGTGGCAAGGACATCACGCGCTACACCCCGCGGGAACTCGCCCGTCAACGCGCCGTGATGCTGCAGGATGTTGGCGTCTCTTTTTCCTATCTTGTTCGCGACATCGTGGAAATGGGGCGCAGCCCGTACCCCGCAGACCCTGGCGACCCACAGCGCGTCGACCACGCCCTCCGCACCGCTGACGTTGCCCACCTCCAGGATCGCATCATCACCAACCTCTCCGGTGGCGAACGGGCCCGTGTCGCATTCGCCCGCGTCCTCTGCCAAGATACTCCCGTGGTGATGCTCGACGAACCTACCGCCGCCCTCGACATCAAACACCAAGAACAACTCCTCTCCACCGCCCGTGATCTGGCGCGCCGGGGAGTTGCCGTTGCCGTAGTGCTGCATGACCTCAACCTTGCCGCCGCCTATTGCGACAGCATCACTTTGCTCAAAGCCGGTTCGATCTATGCACAGGGCACACCGCGGGAAGTGTTAAATAGCACGCTGCTTACCGACGCCTACGAGTGCCCCATCTCTGTCACCCACCCACCCTCATCCCCCGATACTCTGCTCATCAGCCCAGTGCGCGGGTAGGGAGAACCTGATAGGGATTTGTTTTCCGGGACAAATCCCTATCACATTGACTGCTATTCCCTCAGGTAAAGCATCGGGATAGGCGTAGCGATTCGTCTTTCCCGCTGCCCGCCAGTTAGTTGTGACCCTGGTTGGGTTTCAGGCGTGGTTTTCTAGCTGTGCTAGATGCCTGGTTTCCAGTGTAGCTGGTTGTTGT
>NZ_JBVJNS010000015.1:0-50647 GCF_055583565.1 Corynebacterium sp. NPDC104732 | reverse complement strand
GTAAACCTCTTGCGTTGCTGACTCATAATGAACATCCTCTCCTACGGACACAACATCCGTACTAATTGGGTGTCCACTACTCGAGGGTAACCTCACAGGAAACAGAGCAAGTCTTCAAGCCGTTTCTCGATGAAAAGACCAGGTACAAACCCGGCCAGCAGCTGATAAGGAAAACTCTAGGGAATGGACTGATCTACGCGATCGCAAGGCTTTGAATTCGCTTACACACTTGTACCGGCAAGGCTGGCTGTTCGCATGGCTGGACGCCCCAGACGGTTTCATAGGAACCCCCAAATCCACAACAAACAGCCTTGAAGGTGGCATCAACTCGCCCCTGAAGCTCCTAGCCCGCACGCACCGAGGAATGGGCAAAGAACATCAACGCACCGCGATCGATTGGTGGCTGTATTCGAAAACGCAACTGCCTGACGATCCAATAGAAGTCGCCAGGCAGTAACGCTTCGGTCAAGACGCACTCGCCAAAGTTACTGTCTTGACCCAACCAAACGAAAGCCACGCCAACCAGGAAACAGGTCGGCCGGCGCTCTTGCGACAACGCTATCCCAACCGAATACAACCACAACATCGGAATACGCAAAGGAACCATCGACTCAAGACACAAGTGTGTCCGGCCGACAACACCCCGACCGGACACACTTTTTGTTACTTAACCCCCTTTCGTTGGTCAAAACCAACTATCCTTGAACATCTCTTCACATTTGCTGAATTTCTCGTAATTGGAAATCTTGTGTTTTCCAATGATCAATTCTCCCTCTTTGAGGTTCAGGATCTCATCTCGCGTGGCATAAACTCCGGCACTTCTGGTATCTTTTCCTCTAGCAACAGTATAAATGCTAATCTCTCCCATATCTTGGGTGAATATTTCGAGACTTTCCGGGGAATTGGGGTCGAGTGGAAAGATCAACTCGAATTCTTCCGACTTGGGAGCTTCAAATCGGATGTCCTTTGAGAACTTTTCGATACGTTGTGGCGTTTTTGATTCAGGTCGGATGTTGTGAATGAACACGTCGGTCATTGGTGCACCGCATGGATTGACTAGCACTTTTATGGATGTGTCATCCACTTTTTGAATTGCTGCTTGCCCAATAAGCTTGGTGTCTACGGCGTTTCCGCATCCTAAGACTGAGAACGATGCGGAAAACAAGATCAGTGCTATGCAAATCTTCTTGAACAACTATTTACCCACAATTCCAAAGTAGTTTTCATGATGCTTTGCCACTACGGCTCCCCAGTAAGTTCTTGCGACATCGCGGCATAGTGGCGCGGCCCATGGGTACTGTAGTGTCTCGTTTTTACACACAGTCATCATATTCATATGAAACATTGCATCGCACTTGCGCATTCTTTCGCGACGTTCAGGCGCGTAGATTGCGTCGGGGGAATCGGAACGAAATCCATTTTTAACTTCGAGATAGCACATATCATGACGCGCGCACGCACCCCGAAAGCTGACGGATACCCCTGCCATATTCCAAGCATCCGGTGAGGAAGTACAAAAATCATCTAATCCATTGGTGTTGTGATACTCGTATTCCTCAGGAATCGTGACGCCTCCAACATTTGGGTTATCTGGGAACGGAAGCGAATCTTCTGTCACAAACGGACGTATGCTCACTGTCCCGGCATGAGGCTCGGTAGTAACCATCTGGTCAGGGATTAAATTGCTGACTTCCTTTCCATTGATATTTCGGCTTCCAAGTGAGCTAATCTCGGCGAACAAGTCGAATTCTCCGTGCTCAAAATGTTGAATTCCGTTACCTGTTGGAAGCGGCTGAGAATCTTCGACTGGATATCCCCAGCGGGAACGTTCCCAACCATGCTTTCCCCATACCGCAGAAACCAATGGATTAAGCCAATGTGCTCCGTGCTTAGGGTGCCAGTAGATCATGCCAAGCGCGAAGCGGTTGAACCGGCCGACACCGTCAGGGGTGCCCTCTTCATCGGTGGCTGGGTAACCGAGGGGCCCTTTTTCTTCACCCGTTTCGATCCACTTTTCTAAGATCTTGCCTTCAATAGACACCACGCCGGACAGGGACGTGTAGATACGACCTTTTTGGAACATTTGCTTGCGTCCGACCCCGTCGCCGGTACCGATCTCATCGGAGGTGGGGTAGCCGAGGCGTCCTTGTTCCCAGCCGTTGCGTGCCCAGACGATGGAGTTGTGGGTGGTAACTGACCATGCTCCGGTATCGGGGTGCCAGTAAATAAATCCGTTGTCGAATTCGGTGCGTTTGCCCACCCCGTCAGGGTTGGTTAGTTCCCCAGATTTGGGTAGCCCCAGGAAGGAGAGGGGTGTTTGTCCTGCCCAGGCGACGGCGAGGGATTCGTATTTGGCTTTAATGGCGCCGCAGACTTGGTGGGGGCGGGGCCAGTAGGTGCGGCAGTTATCTGCTGTCATGGCCCGCAGCTGGGGTTGCTGCTCTTTGGCTTCCATTACTTCGGCTTGGTCGGCTTCGTGTTTGGTGACGGTGTCCGGCAGGGTGATGCGGTCGGAGCGCATCTGTCCGTCAATGATCTGGGGTTGTGGCTCACCGAGGTCGGTGGGGAGTAGCTGTTCGTAGTAGTGGTTGTCGATGTTGTTTTTATTGACGCCGGGTTCGTTAAAGTCCCAGCCTGTGGTGTCAACATCGTAGATGTCTCTTTCGGATGGATGGCGCAGTTCATCGAGACTTGTTGTTGGCATGACCGGGTCTGCTGTGGCCGGGTCGAACGCGTCTAGCTGTGTGGTGAGGTCTGTTTCCTGCGCTGAAGCGGGGATGGGGTTAAAGCAAACGGTTGCGAGCACGGCTAGTGTGGCCCCGAGTTTTTTTTAGTCTGCATGTCATTGCTGGTCCTTGACAATAGGTAATCACTGGCAGTGGTAAATGTGGCAACTTTGTGAGTGTTGCCTGTAAGTAAACATAAAGTAACGGGAGCGTTCTGGTTGGCAATTTCAGAAATTTTTGCGAAGAGAGGGGAGCGGACTGCTAGCAATATGTCCGTACTCTCGTAGTGGTCACAGGTGACAGCATGTGTGGATCTTGAGCGTTACCAAGGCCTTTTGTGGGTTTTGTGCTTGTGCTGATATTGGATTGACGATAATTGCAGGTCACGTTAGTGAAAAAGGGTGGTATCGAGGGATCATCGTCAACCCAATATCGTCAGAACGCCGAGCCTGAAAGCCTGGAAAGCGTGCCAGTATGGTTTGTGCGTGAAAAGCCCCACTGTTTAGGGGTGAAGGGGATCTCCCTATTAGCCGTGATCACACATCTCTGACACCCGGCGACAATCCCCCCGGAGCATGGAAACTGCAGGCTAGATGTAGCGACTATCCCAAAAATAGGGGATTCGCACAAGGCGCCCTGAGAGCGGGTTCTAAAAGCAGAGGCACAGAAGGGATTAAACCACCATGCGACGGTTGCTGCGACGTGGGCGGAGGAGGAGGTCGCGTTCCGACTCACTGAGGCCACCCCAGATGCCGTACGGCTCGGCCACCTCTAGGGCGTGGTGACGGCACTGGGTGAGCACGGGGCACTCGCGGCAAATCGCTTTGGCGCGGTTTTCGCGTTGGGTTCGGGCCCGTCCGCGTTCCCCGTCTGGGTGGAAGAAAACTGCAGAGTCTTCGCCTCGACATGCGCCGTGAAGCTGCCAATCCCAAAAGTCTGCGTTCGGGCCTGGAAGTTGGCTAGGCTGTGGCATGCTCGATCCTCCTGTGAGCGGCAAACATTAACTACGACAGTGATCTTTAATTCCTTGGGTAAACAAAGCGTGTCGGAAAAGATGAGCACGGGTTAACTTGATGCTTTGTTAGGGGAGGAAAACTGTATCTAGCTGCGCAAATCGGGGTAGATTAACTGTAGATGAACTTTTTCTGCGGATGATACGTTCATTACAATCTGCTTACGGATGGCGTGGAAAAACCAGCTGCTTCACGCAAATGGGTAAAAATATAGCGTTGGGCTATAGTCCGAAAGGGGGCCGACGATCAGGCTGGGAAGGTTTAAGACGTGAATGACTTAGAAGCTCAGCTAGTGGAGCTTGTTCCATTGGCTGCTGACGGTGATCGCCGTGCGCTTCAACAGGTCATCACCCTCATCCACCCATTGATTCTGAGGTACACCCGCGCTCGCGTAGGTGGTGGAAAGCATCCCACTGCCGAGGACGTCACGCAAGAAGTTCTCCTGGCAGTGGCTACCTCAATTGGCAACTACGTTGACCGTGGTCGCCCATTCATGGCCTTCGTGTACGGTATCGCCTCCAATAAAGTGGCTGATGCTCACCGCAGCTTTGCGAAAGACCTGTCCAACCCCACAGATGAGATTCCTGATTCTGCGCTAGAACACGAAACTCCAGAAGAGTTTGCCCTGGTCAGCGACGGTAGTAACAGAGTGAGGCTACTTCTCGATTCATTAAATGAGAGGGCACGCGAAATCATTACTCTACGTGTGTTCGTGGGCCTTTCGGCAGAAGAAACTGCCGAAATTATAGGTAGTACTCCGGGTGCGGTCCGAGTAGCTCAACACCGAGCTCTTGCCTCGCTTCGGAAGCAAATGGATGGGCAGGAACATTAAATGACCGATCGTCGTGACGAGAGAGGCGCAGCCGAGCAGTTCGAAGAGCTGTTCGGTACTGACGCTTTCCTCGATGACCTTTCGCGCGGCGTAGATCCGACCGGCGGCACTGATCCGTTGGCGGAGCTGATGCTGACACTGCATCATGAGGTCACGGCACCAATGCCCCCGGCACCAAGCCTGGACGATTTGCTCCCCGAGGAAAACCCAGCAGTTGCATCGTTGGACGCGCACCGCCGTCGTCGTGTCAGCCCATGGATGTCTGGTCTCGTGGGGGCTGCCGCCGCAACGATGCTCATTGCGGGCACTGGTGGTGCCGTGTACAACGCCAGCCCTGGTTCTCCACTCTGGGGAACCAAAACCGCTGTCTTTGGAGAACACGCTGCTGTAGTTGATCTGGCGAGCGCCCTGGAAGAAGTAGACAAGCGTCATTCCGAGGGTGACGTAACCGGCGCTATGGAAGTACTGGAGCAAGCCCGTGTCTTGGCGGATGCTGTCAACGCGCAGGACCGCGAATCGACGCAGCGCGCCATCCAGGCCCTCGAAGCCCGCATCGTTGAGGTGCCGACAACGGTAACGGAATCGGTATCCACCACTACCGTAGAAACGTCCGTCTCCACCTCTACAGAAACGACTACCAAGGAACCCACCGTACCGGCATCGCCAATCTTCATTACGGAAACCGAAACGGTGACAGTCACCGTGGTGCCACCAGTAGCTACGGGTACGCCGACGCCGACGCCGGAGCCGACGCACCCCACTGATGGAGTTACCTCCCCGTCAGTTACCCCTACGCCAAAGCACTAAAAGCCAAAAGCCTCGCAGTGATGCGAGGCTTTTTCGTGTGGCCAGAGCGGAGATTTAGCGTACGGATGGGACGATCCGTGGCTTCAAAATCCCATCGGTACGCTAAATTCCGGGAACCTATCTAGCTTCTAGTCCATCCAGGTACCCGAGGCAATAGTCCCACGGTACATACGCTTGCACATCCGGGTTTGCGGATGGTTCGTGCACTGGGCTTTGCTGGCCACTGAGGATGGACCGCATGTTGTCCTTCATGATTTCCCAGTTGTAGTAGTGTGGCTCGGCGCAGTCTTCGCAGAAGAAGAAGATTCCGAGGACGCCGCGGGGCTCCAGGGCTGCCTGGAACTTTTCCAGCAGGGTGAGGTCTTCGAGGACATGGGCGCGTTCATCGATGGTCAGTGGCGGGAAATCATCCTCGGGTTCGAGGAATGATGCGGGATCGTTGGGATCGTCCGCAAAAGGGTCGAGTGGCATTCCTTCAAAGTTCACAGTGCAAACCTTACCGTGAATTAACCTAAAAGCCAGGAACGCACTACTCTAGGAAGCAATTACTTGCTTCGAGGAGGACTAGATGACTGACAATCGCGTAGCGACCGGTGGAGATGATCCAAATAAGGTTGCCCTTGTGGGCCTGACCTTTGATGATGTGCTGCTTATTCCGGATGAGTCCAACGTTATTCCATCCGATGTGGACACCTCCAGCCAACTGACTCGTGAGGTTCGACTCAAGACCCCAATCGTGTCCGCTGCCATGGACACCGTCACCGAGGCCCGCATGGCTATTGCCATGGCTCGCCAGGGCGGTATGGGTGTGCTGCACCGTAACCTTTCCACCGAGGATCAGGCGGAGCAGGTCGAGATCGTGAAGCGCTCCGAGTCCGGCATGGTCACCAACCCGATCACGTGTTCTCCAGAAATGACCATCGGTGAAGTTGACGCGCTGTGCGCCCGCTACCGCATTTCCGGTCTCCCTGTGGTGGATGAGACCGGCAAGCTGGTGGGTATCTGCACCAACCGCGATATGCGTTTCGAAGCGAACATGGACCGCAAGGTCGCTGAAGTCATGACCCCGATGCCGCTCGTGGTGGCTGAGGAAGGTGTCTCCAAGGAAGAAGCACTGGGGCTGCTGTCTGCAAACAAGGTAGAAAAGCTTCCGATCGTCGATAAGCAAGGCAAACTGGTCGGCCTGATCACCGTCAAGGACTTTGTGAAGACCGAGATGTACCCGGATTCCTCCAAGGATGCCTCCGGTCGTCTGCTCGTGGGTGCAGGCATCGGCACCGGCCCGGATTCCTGGGCGCGGGCAGGCGCGCTTGTCGACGCCGGAGTTGATGTCCTCATCGTCGACACCGCACACGCCCACAACCGTGGCGTCCTGGATATGGTCGCCCGCGTGAAGCAAGGATTCGGCGATAAAGTCCAGATCATCGGCGGTAACCTCGCCACCCGTGGCGCCGCTCAGGCCATGATCGACGCTGGCGCTGACGCCATCAAGGTCGGTATTGGTCCAGGTTCCATCTGCACCACTCGTGTGGTCGCCGGCGTGGGCGCACCGCAGATCACCGCCATCATGGAGGCCGCTGCCGCTGCTAAGAAGGCAGGCGTTCCGATCATCGCCGACGGCGGTATGCAGTTCTCTGGCGACATCGCCAAGGCACTGGCAGCTGGCGCATCCACCGTGATGCTCGGCTCCATGCTGGCCGGCACCGCAGAAGCCCCAGGCGAGATTACCGTGGTCAACGGTAAGCAGTACAAGATGTACCGTGGCATGGGCTCCCTCGGCGCTATGCAGGGCCGTGGCCTGACCGGTGAGAAGCGTTCCTACTCCAAGGACCGTTACTTCCAGGCAGATGTGAAGAGCGAAGAGAAGCTGGTGCCAGAAGGCATTGAAGGGCGTGTGCCGTTCCGAGGCAACATTGATTCGATCATCCACCAGCTGGTGGGCGGTCTGCGCGCTGCTATGGGCTACACCGGTTCCGCCACCGTGGAGGAGCTGCAAAACGCCCGCTTCGTCCAGATCACCGCAGCTGGCCTGCGCGAGTCCCACCCACACGACATTCAAATGACTGTCGAAGCACCTAACTACTACATGCGCTAAGGATTCATCGTGCGAGACATTGTCGAAATTGGCATGGGCCGTGAAGCGCGCCGCGCTTTCAGCCTGAACGACATTTCCATCATCCCTTCGCGTCGCACCCGTTCCTCCAAGGACGTGGACACTACCTGGCACATCGACGCGTACACCTTCGACATTCCTTTCATGTCCCACCCGACCGATGCTTTGGCAACGCCAGAGTTCGTCATCGAGATGGACAAGCAGGGTGGCCTCGGAGTGATCAACGCCGAAGGCCTCTGGGGACGCCACGCTGACCTGGAAGGCGCCATCGATCAGGTCGTAACAGCTGCGAAGGACGAGCTGCTGTCCACCGACATCCTCAACTCCAAAGCAATCGCTAAATTGCAGGAGCTGCACGCGGCGCCGTTGGACACTGACTTGCTGTCTGAGCGGATCGCCGAAGTGCGTTCCTCGGGTGCGACGGTGGCAGTGCGAGTGTCGCCGCAGCGGTGTCGTGAGCTGGCACCGGTCGTCGTGAAGGCAGGCGCTGAGCTGCTCATCATCCAGGGCACGCTCATCTCCGCCGAGCATGTGCAGGCCGACGGCGAGCCCCTCAACCTGAAGGAATTCATCGGCAACCTGGACGTTCCGGTAATCGCCGGTGGCGTGGGCGACTACACTACCGCGATGCACCTCATGCGTGCCGGTGCTGCTGGAATTATCGTCGGCGGCGGTGACAACACGAACGTCACCGCCCTCGGGCTGGAAACCCCGATGGCTACTGCCATTGCCGACGCCGCAGCCGCGCGACGTGAGTACCTGGATGAAACGGGTGGTCGCTACGTGCACATCATCGCGGATGGTGAGATTGAAACGTCTGGTGACGTCGTGAAGGCCATTGCTTGTGGCGCTGACGCCGTTGCGCTGGGCGCCCCACTCTCGCAGGCCGCAGAAGCAGCCGGCAAGGGTTACTACTGGCCAGCAGTGGCCGCGCACCCACGGTTCCCACGAGGCGTGGTGTCCGCAGAATACCTGGAAGACACCCCTGCGCCATCCCTGGAGGTTGTGCTGCACGGCCCATCTACCGATGCATTCGGCCACCTCAACTTCGTCGGTGGTTTGCGTCGCGCACTGGCCAAGTGTGGTTACACGGATCTCAAGAGCTTCCAAAAGGTAGCGCTCGGGGTTCGTTAACCCCACCTCGCTTTAACCAAGGCAGCCAGCATTCCTGTTGGCTGCCTTTTTGGTTCGCCCCAGGGTAGTCGCGTCCACATGTCCACGTGGGCTAAACTGCAGGTGTGACTCAACATCGCCCAGTACTCGTCGTCGATTTCGGCGCCCAATATGCCCAGCTCATTGCGCGACGTGTGCGTGAAGCCCGGATCTACTCTGAGGTTGTTCCACACACGGCCAGCATTGAGGAAATTACCGCTAAGAACCCGTCTGCGCTGATTCTGTCCGGCGGACCGTCCTCCGTCTACGAGGACGGCGCGCCGAAGATCGACCCGGGCGTGTTCGAGCTCGGACTGCCGGTCTTTGGCATCTGCTACGGCTTCCAAACCATGACTCACGCCCTCGGTGGCGTTGTCGCCAACACGGGTAACCGTGAGTACGGGCGCACCGACATGTCTGTCACCGGTGGTATCCTCCACGCAGGTTTCGAGCAGACACACAAGGTGTGGATGTCACACGGCGATGCCGTGCATGAAGCCCCTGAAGGTTTCACTGTCACTGCGAAATCCGCTGGTGCGCCGGTTGCGGCGTTTGAGTGCGTCGAAAAGCGGATGGCTGGTGTGCAGTACCACCCAGAGGTCATGCACTCGCCACATGGCCAAGAAGTGCTGGTCAAGTTCCTCACTGAGATCGCTGGCCTGGAGCAGGATTGGACCCCGGCTAACATTGCTGAGGAGCTCATCGTCGCGGTGAAGGAGCAGGTTGGCCCAGAGGGGCGCGCGATCTGTGGCCTGTCCGGCGGTGTGGATTCTGCGGTGGCTGCCGCCCTGGTGCAGCGCGCCATCGGGGACCGCCTGACCTGTGTGTTTGTTGACCACGGTCTGCTGCGCGCGGGCGAACGCGAGCAGGTGGAGAAGGACTTCGTGGCCGCAACCGGTGCGCGGTTGGTGACTGTGGATGAGCGCGCTGCGTTCCTTTCCAAGCTCGCCGGTGTGACCGAGCCGGAAGCCAAGCGTAAGGCCATCGGTGCGGAGTTCATTCGTTCCTTCGAGCGCGCCGTCGCTTCGGTGCTGGAAGGCCAGGACGTGGGCTACCTGGTGCAAGGCACCCTGTACCCGGACGTCGTCGAGTCCGGTGGCGGCGCCGGCACCGCGAACATCAAGAGCCACCACAACGTCGGTGGCCTGCCTGACGACGTCGAATTTGAACTCGTCGAGCCACTGCGCCTGCTGTTCAAGGACGAGGTCCGCGCCGTCGGCCGTGAGCTGGGCCTGCCAGAAGAAATCGTGAACCGCCAGCCGTTCCCAGGCCCAGGCCTGGGCATTCGCATCATCGGTGAAGTCACCGAAGAGCGCCTCCAAACTCTGCGCGCCGCTGACCTGATCGCCCGCACCGAGCTCACCGCAGCCGGCCTGGACAACGAAATTTGGCAGTGCCCCGTCGTGCTGCTTGCCGACGTCCGTTCCGTCGGCGTCCAAGGCGACGGCCGCACCTATGGCCACCCAATCGTGCTGCGCCCAGTGTCTTCCGAGGACGCGATGACCGCTGACTGGACCCGCCTGCCTTACGACGTTCTGGAGAAAATTTCCACCCGCATTACCAACGAAGTCCCGGATGTGAACCGAGTGGTGCTGGACTGCACCTCCAAGCCTCCGGGAACCATCGAGTGGGAGTAACGTTCGAATAAGCGCCCCGTGGCCAGTGCCCGGGGCGCTTGTTTGTGCTTTCACTTGATAGCGATTTGTTTGCCGAAACACATCGCTATCCGCGAGCGGCCACTAGTTGATGTTCAGTTCACCACCGTTGCTGATGACTTTGACGGTGAGGGTTTTGCCGTCGGCATCGAGGTTGTAGATCTCTTCGCCTTGAGCGAGCGGATCGGTCTTGTCGCTGTGCCTGATTCGGACACGAGTGTCATCTGGCAAGGTGAGGTTGAGGTCACCGGAGCCGTGGGTGATAGTGACGGTTCGCTTCTCATCGAGTGGACCCACATTGGACAGGTCGAAGTCGACGTCGTTGTCTCCGAACTCATGGTGTCGTTTCAGGTTGCCGACGTTAGCAACATAGACGTCACGGTCTTCTTTGCTGTCTTCGAATGCTGGTTCGCCGCTGACATAGTCGTCGTTCATGGCCGCCAGGACGGTGCCGCCGATTGTGGCGACTCCTGCGATGGCGAGGATGAAAGCCAGCGCGATGCCGATGAGGATACGGAAGACCCATTTGAGCGGGTTGCTGCTTTTCGCTGCGTAGGTGGAGGCGTTGGGGTCCGGAAGGTCCCAGGCAAACGGTGCTGCGCCAAGTGGGTCCCAAGATGGAGGAGTGCGGTCGTTGTTGTCGTTGTTCATGATTCCTGCTTTCTGAAAAACTTAGGCGATGGGGGCGCGCTTGTGGAGGAGGTACCAGACACCGAAGGTGACGGCGAAGGTGATGAAGGGGGAGCTGCCGATAAGCGCGATGAGGCTGGTTCCTACCGTGCCCAGGCCCAATACGAGGACAGCTACCAGGAGCCACCAGCCGAGGCGCTGCTCTGCGGGGGCGTGCCCACCACCTGGTTTGATTGCGGCTTCGATGGGGGAGAGCTGGCAGTCTGGGCGCCGCATGATCAGCCAGGCGATGAGGTAGGCGAGCACACCACCGCCGAAGAACGCGGCCAAGAGAAAATAGATCCGGACGAGTGTGACGTCTACCTGGTAGCGGGCGGAGATGCCTTCGCAGACACCGGCGATTTTCGCGTCACCGTAGATGTCTTTCGGGAGGCGCAGTGGGCGCTGCGCCCACATCTGTTCAAAGCTTGGGGAAAACTGTTCTGTCCCTGGTTGTGTCGTTGTCATGCTTTTATTGTGGCTGCTTAGGCACCCTAAATACATCGGGGTTTGTCCTGATTTAGCCCTGAACTTAAAACGTCAGGGTTACCTTTTTGAGCCCACGCATGCTTGTCGACGCCTCCCCCTAGCGCGAAAAGGCCCCGCCGGTGCGGGGCCCAAGGTGTGCAGCGATTGGAGTTAGTAGCCGATGTAGACATCACCGATACCGCTGGTGATGTTGACGGTGAGCATGTGGCCGTCGCCTTGGTTGTAGAGTCCAGAGACGCAGTTGGACTCTCCGACGCGGTATTTGCTGACGCTGGTGTGGCACTGGAGTTGCACCGGAACGTCTTTAGGCAGCGTGAGATCAAGGTCGCCTAGATCGTGGGTGACGTTCACGGTGCGGTCATTCGGTAATGGACCGAGTTGGCTGAGATCCAGGTTAAGATCGCCGATGCCGTTATCGTAAGAGTCTTGCAATTCATCAGGGGAGTTGACGACGATGAGCGCGGAGGCCGGCTCTGACATGGTGTCCACAATGCGGCCGCTAAACATGCTGGCCAGTGCCGTGCAGCCCAGGATGACCACAGCGCCTGCGATCCATATCCAGCCGTGCGACTTCTTTTTCGGGGCGGGAGGCGGCGTAGCTGCGCCGGGCTCTGGCAGATGCCACAGCGAAGGGACCGCGCCGAGCGGATCCCACGCTGGTGGGGTAGGCATTTCAAACCCAGGTGCGGGGTGAATCAACGCGGTATCAACCTTCGGCGGCGTTGGTTGTTTGGTGTGTAGGAAATACCAGGCGCCGAACGCCAATCCTAATGAGACAAGGGAAGTTCCGCTGAGGAAATCACCGCTCGTGCTGGTGGCGCTAAACCCGAAAATAACGAGGGCGATAAGGAGCCACCACCCGGTTTCTTTTTCCTTTTTGTATTCGTCGCCGAGGTTTTTAATCATGGCTTCGATGGGGGAATATTGCGTCGAGAAGCGTGGCATGATGAGCCATGCCACCAGGTAGACGCCGAGCCCTCCTCCCGCCAAGCCAGCGGCTACGAATAGGATGCGGATAAGCGTCGGGTCGATCTGGTAGCGAACACCGATGCCTTCACAGACACCGGCGATTTTTGCATTGCCCCCTTGGCTGGAAGGGATGCGGGCAGGGCGGGTCTCCCACATGGCATTAATAGTCTGTGTATTCATACTTTTATGATCCCGCAAAACAAGGAAGAAAACATCAGGGTTTCCACTGATTTCAAAAAGATAAAAGCGTGCGAAGATAGCAGTCATGATGTACCCCAAGTTTTATCGCCCGCGGAAGCGTGTTGTTGGCGGCGTGGCGTCTGGTTTGGCTGTCCACCTTGATGTTGACGTGCTGACCGTGCGCCTGGTGCTGCTGGTGTCGTGTCTTCTTGGTGGCATGGGGCTGGCATTTTATATGGGCACCTGGATGTTGACGAAGCCGTCCCCGGTGGGACAAGAACCGGAAGTGCCGACCAAAACGGAGATCCCGCGGCTCGTCAACCTCGGGATTGTGGTGCTGGGCATGGCAGCGGCGGTGCTCAGCTTGTCAGTGCTGACAGGCTTCGAGGGTTCCTCGTTGATCCCGCTGCTGGTGGTGGGCGTTGGTGCGTTAGTGGCGTGGCGGGCCTACGACCAAGGAGTGGAATCGCTCGCGCAACCCAAGAATGCGGTCTCTATTTTCGGGGGCATGAGCTTGGTGCTGCTCGGAATTTTTGTCGTGGCGGTGAACTGGGCTGATCCTGCGTTGTTCGTAGCGACGATCGTGGCGGTGATGGTAACCCTGTTAGGCGCCGCGGTGCTGGCGATTCCGCTGCTGCTGCGTATGTGGCAGCGCCTCACCGAGGAACGCGATGAGAAAGCCAAAGCGGAAGAACGTGCCGAGATCGCGTCCCGCATCCACGATTCGGTGCTGCAAACGCTCGCCCTGATTCAGAAACGCGCCGAAGACTCCGCCGAGGTCGCGCGGTTGGCGCGGGGACAGGAACGCGAACTACGGCAGTGGCTTTTCGACGGCAAAACCTCCTCTTCTAGTACCGTCTCCCAAGCCCTGGAATTAGCAGCCGGCGAAGTGGAAGATATGTACGGGATCCGTATTGCCCCGGTGACGGTGGGGGACGCTCCGATCACTGATGAAACACAAGCTGCCGTGCTGGCGGCTCGTGAAGCCATGGTCAATGCGGCGAAGCACGCACAGGTGACGAACCTCGACGTGTACTGCGAGGTCTTTGGGGATGTGGAGATTTTCGTCCGGGACCGCGGGGTAGGCTTCGATCCTTCCCAGGTAGCTCCTTCCCGGCACGGACTGCAAGACTCCATTTGCGGTCGCGTGGAGCGCGCCGGGGGTGAGGTGTTTGTGAAGACGGCGCCTGGTGAAGGCACTGAAATACATATCCAGATGCCAGTAGACTCGGAGGCATGATACGTGTCTTTCTTGTTGATGATCACTCCGTCTTCCGCTCCGGTGTCCGCGCGGAGATTTCCGGGCAGGTGGATATCGTCGGCGAGGCAGGCAGCGTAGCGGAGGCTGTCGAGGGGATTTCACGCACAAATCCGGATGTTGTGCTCCTCGATGTGCACATGCCCGACGGCGGTGGCCTCGCAGTGATCGCCGGCGCCCCCACCCCGCGCTACCTGGCGTTATCCGTATCCGATGCCGCTGAGGACGTGATTTCCGTGATCCGCGCTGGCGCCCGCGGGTACGTCACCAAATCAATCAACGGCGCCGAGCTTGTCGACGCCATCCGCCGAGTCCACGAAGGCGACGCAGTGTTCTCGCCACGCCTCGCAGGTTTTGTTCTCGATGCCTTTGCCACCCCTGATGCGCACGCGGGAGCAGGTGTAGTAGACGAACCGGCCGAGCAGCCAGAGCTAGTTGACGCACTGACCCGCCGAGAGCTGGAAGTATTGCGCTTGCTGGCCCGCGGTTACACCTACAAAGAAATCGCCGCCGAGCTGTTTATCTCCATTAAGACAGTAGAGACCCACTCTTCGAACATTCTGCGCAAGACCCAGCAATCGAACCGGCATGCGCTGACGCGGTGGGCGCAACGGTATGACCTCGCCTGAGAAGGTTTGAAATGGACAGAGGTTTTGTTAGCCGTCATGAAACCGTGCGCTCTCGGCTTGACGAGCGCCACAACGACCCGCAATACTGTTACCCATGGAGGGAACAAGCGTTCGAAAAATTGTGGCGGGTGAGCTCTCGACGCTAAGTCGGGAGGATCGCATCGCCACTCTTCGGGCGCGCATGGAAGCCGTAGGGGCGGCGCCCAGGCCAGAGCTTCCGGAAGAACAGGGGATACCTGCCCCGCCGACGCTTCAGCTAACCTTCCCGCGTCGCGCGGTGGTGCACTGCACGGATACTCCCGCTTTTGTGGTTGAGATCATTCGAGCAGCGGTGCAGGAAGGAAATTTTGTTGCTGTGGTGGGCTGGCCAGAGCTGCTGCTGTCGGATGTTGCGCAGTCGCTGCCCAACGTAGTCACAGTCCCTGACCCGGGCCCGGATCCGCTGAATACCGTGGCCGTGCTGACTGAGGGGATGGATGTGGTGATTTACCGGGCAGAGGCGCCCCAGGAATTGTCGCCAGTGCGGGCACGCCCGCTGTTGGGCAAGGTGCGTAACGGCAACGCTGCGGTGCTGCTTGTGAATCTTACGAGCCCGTCCCCGCACCTGACACTGACGGCTAAAGTGACGCGTTTTCATGGTATCGGTCCTGGTACAGGCCGGATTCGTGGCCTGGAAATTGACGTCGAGATAACAACAAAAATGGGGCGCCGCGTCCAAAAGCTCACGGTGGGTGAGGCGCAGTCGCATTTGCGGGTGGTGTAAATGCGGGTCATGGCGGTGTGGTTTCCGGACTGGCCAACCCATGCGGCTGGGGTGGACGCCGTGGTGAAGCAGCATCGCATCAAAGTCTGCAGTTCGCGGGCTCGATCCCAGGGGCTGCGTCGGGGGATGCGGGTGCGGGAGGCGCAAGCATTGTGGCCTCAGGTGGCGCTCGCAGAATGGGATGAGGACCGGGATGCGCGAGAGTTTGAACCGGTGTTGCGGGAACTGGAAGAGGTGACACCGAGCGTGGAGGTGCTGCGGCCAGGCCTGGCGGTGGTAGCTGCTGATGTGGCGGCACGGTTTTATGGCGGCGAAGAACAGGCGGTGCAGTTATTGGCGGACGCGGCAGCGCTGCGGGGAGTGGACTGCATGGTGGGGGTTGCTGATGAGATTACGACAGCTCTGATTGCTGCCCGTGCGGGGACAGCGGTTGCACCTGGTGCCAGTACCCAGTTTTTGCGCAAGCAGCCGTTATCGGTGCTGCGGGCGGAAGAGGCGTTGGGGTGCGATCCGGAGGTGGTGCGGGGTTTTGAGGGATTGGGCGTCGTGAAGCTTGGCGAGCTGGCTGCGTTGCCTGCCGCTGCGGTGGCGACCCGGTTTGGGCGCGCCGGGCTGCACTGCCGACGGGTGGCGAGCGCCCAAGAGATGCGGAAGGTCGCGCCGGAGTTGCCGACCGCGGAGCTGCGGGTAGAGCTTACCCCAGAGGAGCTGATTACCCGGGTGGATGAGGCCGCGTTTGTGGCGCGCACGTTGGCGGTGACGCTGCATGATAAGTTGCGCCAGGCGGGCGTGGTGTGTCAGCGACTGAGGGTTATTGCAGAGTTTGACGTGCAGCTGGAACGAGTGTGGCGTACTCGGGAGGCGCTTACGGAGCAGGCGACGGCGGACCGAGTGCGGTGGCAACTGGACGGGTGGCTGACGAGCCGTGAACTGCCGGGTATTCGTACGCTCGCGCTGGAGCCGGTTGAGGTGACCGCCCCCGGCAACGATGCAGGGCTGTGGGGCGGTTCCGGGGAGCGTGCGGCGCAGGTGCGCCGGGTGGTGTCGCGGGTGCAGTCGATGCTGGGGACAGATGCGGTGCTCCAACCGCGGGCCGTGGGTGGTCGGGGTCCCGCGGAGTGTGTCGAACTGGTGCCCTACGGGGAAGAGGCGGCCCCTGCGCGTGCGGATGGGCCCTGGCTGGGGGCGATTCCCTCGCCACGCCCGGCGCGCAGCGTCACGCACCCGGCCGCAACGTTGCAGCTTATCGACGCCACCGGCTCCGATGTGTACGTCACTGCGGATGCGGTTCTCAACACACAGCCGGCATGGTTGGTGCGTGGTGGCCGGAAGTTTCCCGTCACCGCGTGGGCGGGGCCGTGGCCCGTGGACGAGCGCTGGTGGGAGGAAACCGGGCGGAGGTATGCGCGCCTGCAGCTAGTGGCGCAGTATGACGACGCCCCGCGAGCTTTGTTGTTGCTGTGGCTCGCGGGGCGGTGGCGGGTAGAAGCTACCTACGATTAGTTCTGTTCGAAGTCGATGACGAGTCGCTTCGGGTCTTCCAGGAAGGAGACCGAGTACGGACGAGGCGCACCATTGAGTCCGATGATGAACTGGGAGCGGCCTTCAAACGTGCCACCGGAGACGACCTCATTCACGGCAGGGCCTGCGCCCTTGACGGGAGTGAGTTCTTGTTCGGGAACGCCAATTTCGAAGGGGTAGGTGGTGCCGTCGATGTTGACGTTGAGGAAAGAATCTCCGCTCACCGGAAGGTCTTGTCCGCTGGCCTGCTGTTGCGGGGTGGGGATGTAATCCACATGCCAGCCAGGGGTGCCTTCGCCCGTGAACTCGACTACCACGCGATCAAAGCTCTTGTGGGTGCCGGCGCGCATCGCGACGGGGACGAGCTTGGCGGGAGCTTCCATTGCGTGAGTTTTCATCGTCGGGTCTGTCTTGCCCAGTGGGGAGAGATCCGTAGATTCTGGGGCGGGGGAGGGGGTGCTATCGGTTGCTAGCGAGTGCTTTTGGATGTTGGTGGGCCCGCCAGACGATGTTTCGGTTGTGCCGCATGCAGTCAGGCCGATAGCGGCCAGGCTGACAGCTGCCACGAGAGCTGTGCTGCGGGCATAACGAAAAATGGCATTCATGTATCTACCGTATCTAGAGGGGCCTATCAAAAGATAATTATCGGCGGAATCGTTGCCAAACAGTAATAACATCAGACACTTGAGTAACAGGTTAGGTAATCCTTAGCGAACAGGCTAGTCTGGTGCCATGAACGCCGATGTTTTTTGCTCTACGGGACGTGCGGAACCGCTGCCGGGGACCGCAAAAACGGGAAAGATATTCCTCGCCATCGAGCATGCACACGGCTGGGGCCACGACGTCATGGACGGTGACGCCTTCGGACCAGAGATCACAGAGCAGTTGGCTTCCTACCTGAAGAGAATGGGTGCCACGGTCCAGCTGATCCGCAAAGCGGGCAGAGAAGGACAGCAACGCGCCAACACAACAGTGTTCATCGCTTTTACAGAAGTAGGAGTGGTAGAAAAACTGATGATCTCGGATATCTCGCAGTTGTGGGATATCGATATTTCCGCACCAGGGCGCTCAGGCGGGGAAGAGGTGGATCACCCCGTGGTGCTGGTGTGTACGCACGGCAAACGGGACCGGTGCTGCGCGCTCAAGGGGCGCCCGCTTGCTGCCGACCTGACCTGTGCCTTCGACGGCGACATCATTTGGGAATCCTCCCACACCAAAGGCCACCGCTTTGCGCCGTCGATCATCACCTTGCCGTGGGGCTACTCCTATGGTCGGCTCAACTCCTCGGCCGCGATCGACATGGTGCGCCACCTGCAACGGGGCGAGCTGTTCATACCCGGCAACCGCGGACGAAGCTGCTACACCAAGGTAGAGCAGGTGGCTGAGCTGGCCGTTGCCACACAGCTCATAGAATCCGGCGAGCCCGTGGCAATGGGGGCACTACAAGCCACTGGAAACACCGTCACTCACCATGACGGGAGAACATGGGACGTCACGCTGGAAGAACGGGAGGTTCCCGGAGTGATTTCTTCCTGCGGAGATGAACCTAAAACTGGGAAAGCGTTGGTGGCCCAGGAAATAACTCGAGTATTTTAAGGAGCATGAAGAAGCTCCTCACCCTCGACACCACCAAGATCGGCCTTCCCCACAGCAGCGGCGAAGAATTCCCGGATCGGTTCCCAGAGGAACTCGCCTCCGGCACGCCACAAGAACTAAAAGCGGATCTATCAGCACTGCTGGGAGCCGAGCAGGTTCATTGGCGTGCCCTGGACCTGGTGCGCTACGCGTCAGACGCCAGCCACTACCGGCTATTTCCGCAGGTAGTGGTGGCTCCGCGTGATGCCTCCGATGTGCAAAAAATCATGGCCTACTGTGAGGCGAACGGTCGAAATCTGGTGTTCCGCTCCGGCGGATCTTCCCTCAACGGCCAGGCCCAGTGCGATGACATCCTGGTGGATGTCCGCTCCAACTTCCGTGGCATTGAGGTACGCGAGGACAGCGTGTACGTTCGCCCCGGCGAAACCCTCACCGCTCTCAATGCGGTGCTGGCACGCTCTGGACGACGCTTCGCCCCAGATCCTGCCTCTGCGGTAGTGGCCACGATCGGCGGCATTCTCTCCAACAACTCCGGTGGCATGCGTTGCACCGTGGAGCAGGACTCCTATCACGCGATCCGCGAAGCCACCATCGTGTTGCCGTCGGGAACGGTCGTCGATACGCGCGCTGCTGACGCTGACGCCACCCTCGCCGCCGCTGAGCCCGAGCTGGTGGCGGGGTTGATGGACATCCGCGCCCGACTGCTTGCCGACGACGCCCTGGTTGCCCGCCTGCGCCGCAAATTCTCCATCCGCAACACCAATGGCATCCGCCTCGACGCCTTCCTCGACGCAGATACCCCCGTTGGAATCCTGCGTCGCCTGATGGTGGGTGCCGAAGGCACACTCGGTTTCATCGCAGACGCAGAACTGGAGACCCAACCACTGCCCACGGTCAAAGCCGTCACGTGGGTCATGCTGCCCACACTCGCCTCCGCGGCGGAGTGCGTCCCACAGCTCATGGCTGCTGGCGCCGCCGCCTGCGAGATCCTGGTGAGCCCCGTGCTGCGCGAATCGGTGGGTAACTTCAAGGGCGCGGACCCGAAATGGATTGACCTCGATGATGACGCCTCCGCGCTGCTGCTGGAAATCGCCGGCGTGGATGAGGCAGACCTCCAAGCAAAAATCGCTGCTGCCCAGGCAGTGCTTGCCGACGCGCCGCTCACCGCGCCACTGGACTTCATGCGGAACCAACGCGATATTGACCTGGCGTGGCAGATCCGTGGTGGCCTGTTCACCCTCTTCGGAAAGCAGCGCAAGGAAGGCACCGCATTGATCACTGAAGACGTGTGCTTCCCACCAGCAGAGGTGGGCGAGGCCGCGAAAGACCTGATGCAGCTGCTGCGCGAACACGAGTACCCAGAGATGGTCATGGGGCACGCCGCATTCGGAAACTTGCACTTCTTCATGACGCCCGCCTTCGGCAACGAAGCAGAAGTACACGCCTACGAAAACTTCATGGATGACCTGGTCAAGCTGGTGATCGATAAGTACGACGGCTCCCTTAAGGCCGAACACGGTACGGGACTTGCCATGGCCCCCTACCTGGAGCGGGAATGGGGCACGGAGCTGTTCAACTTGATGTGGGAGGTCAAGCAACTGCTCGACCCACACGGGATCCTGGCCCCCAACGTCAAATTCACCCGAGACCAAGACACCCACATGAAGAACTTCAAGTCCTTCCCCCGCATCGAAGCGGAAGCCACCCACTGCGTGGAATGTGGTTTTTGCGAGCCGGTGTGCCCCTCCCGCAACGTGACCGTCACCCCACGCCAACGCATCGCCCTGCGCCGCGAGATGGCACGCCAGCCAGCCGGATCCGCGCTGCTCAAGGCGCTGTTCGACGATTACAGCTACGACGCCATCGACACCTGCGCCGCCGACGGCACCTGCGCAATATCCTGCCCCATCTCCATCGACACCGGAGCCCTGATGAAGAGCTTCCGGGCAGCACAACAGTCCGCTGCGGCGAACCAAGTAGCACTGAAACTGGCTCAGAACTGGGCCACTGTGGAAAAGGCTGCCCGCGGTGGACTCTCTGCTGCCGGGGCAGTGGAAAAAGTAGTGGGACGTGGGGCCTTGTCCGCAATCACCGGCGCGCTGCGCACCGTGATTTCCGAAGACCTCGTGCCTTCCGCCCAGGATGGCCTGCCACCGGCGGCCACGACGCTGCCCGCCACGACACGCACCGGGGCCGCGGCCATTTACTTCCCAGCCTGCATCAACCGCATGTTCGGGCGGTCTGGCGCCGGGGTGTCCCTGCCAGAAACCCTGGTCGCAGTGTCCGAGCGTGCGGGCAAGCCACTGCACATCCCAAGCGGCGTCGCCGGAACCTGCTGTGGCACACCGTTTAGCTCCAAAGGTTTCCGAGACGCCAAGCACTACATGTGCGTGAAACTCCTCGAGGACCTGTGGCTGTGGTCCGAATCCGGCACGTTGCCGATCGTGGTAGACGCAGCCTCCTGCACCCATGGCATGCTGGAGAACGTGCCCGGAGAGCTGACAGAGGAGCAGCTGTCGCGCTGGGAGAAGATCCGCATCATGGATGCGGTGGAGTGGGCAGCATCCTTGTTGCCTTCCTTGACCGTCGCCCACCCGGTTAGCCGCGTGGCCGTGCACCCGAACTGCTCCCTCCACCACATGGACCTGGTGGATCCGCTCATGGATGTTGCTTCCTTCGCAGCCGAGGAGGCATTCATCCCAGTCGGCGCCACCTGCTGCGGTACCGCAGGTGATCGCGGCCTACTCCACCCAGAGCTCCTGGAGTCAGCGACGCAGGACGAACGCGCGGGGCTGGCGTTAGCGCAACAGGACGGGCCTATCGACGCCTTCGTCTCCGCCAATCGCACCTGCGAAATGGGCCTGGAGCAAAAGACCGGATACAACTACGAACACGTGTTGTACCTGCTGGATGAGGCGACGCGCTAGCTAGCGGGGTGCCACTGGGACAGCTTGTCGAGCAGGATTCGATCCGAGTCTTGCTTGGCGGTTCGGTTGTCTTCCACAGTGCCTCCGAGCATCTTTTCCCAAGATGGGCCGAAGGTGGTGATGTCCTCGGAGAACATGTGACCGGCGCCCGGGTAGACGTGCGCCTCAAGGCCGGGGTTTCGCTCTGCTAGGTTCGTTGCGGCGATGTCGCCCGGCCACATGGCGTCCTGGTCGCCGGCGAAGAGTAGCCCCTGGCCATGGAAGTTCTCAATAGGAATGCGGGCAGCCTCGGTATTGTCGGCGCGTTCGGGCATGCTTGAGTAAATCTCGCGGTAACGGATCGGCAACCCCAACGCCATGTCTGCCAACATTTTCAGCGACGGGCCAACCTCGGAGTTTCGGAAGGGGAGGAACGGCACCGGCTCACCATCCTGGGTGAAGGACGACTTCTCTTGTTGCCCGAAGGCAAGGCCTTCGTAGGTGTATTCGCTTGGCGTGAATAACACTATGTTGTCGATCTTGGCACCACGTGCTGCCAAGTTCGCGGTAAGCTCCGCCCCCTTGGATGCGCCGATCACAGTGATTGGCCCCTCAGGAATGAGGGCTGTGACCTCGCCAAAGAACTCCAGCGGGACTTCCGCCAAGCTTTCCTGCTGGTTTGGTTGTCCGAAGAAGAACAGCGCGTAGACCTCGTAGCCTTGCTCCCACAACTGTTTGGCCCGGTCGTAACTTGGGGAGCCTTCGGAACCGCCGAAAGTGATCACTACGCCTTGGTGGCGTTTCTCAGTAGGAAGGAAATGGAAGCCATTCAGGTAAGTTCCCTCAATTGGTGAAATGGACTGGCTGGTTTCGTAACTGGACTTGTCGCGTGGATTGGCGCCGGGGACCGCGAATCGCGAGGAATTGTAGCTGTGAATTCCGAACAACACACCCACAATGATGACAACGGCTACCAGCATGGCTAGCAGGAACTTCAGAAGTTTTTTCATAGCATCCACCTAGCAAAATTGGGGAAGAAGGAGATTGCTTACGCCAATCATACTTTCAAAAAGTCTTAGTTAGGGATTGAAACTGAGAAAGTTTGTGAGTTATCATTCGGAGTATGCAACTTAACTCGGGGGAAGTGAAGGCTGTCCTAGCTGAATTGCGCAGCCGTCGTGGCGACTCCGCAAGTATTGAAGTCAAGGCTGCTCAGGGAGGGCTTCCTGCCGATATTGGGGCGACGGTGTGTGCGTTTGCCAACATGCCCAACGGGGGAACTGTCATGTTGGGAATCGGGGAGGAAAGAAACTTTGAAATCCTGGGAGTTTCAGAACCAGCACAACTAGAGGCAGGGCTGATAGAGGCTGCCAGGATGAGCGTGGATCCTTGTCCACATATCAATTCCTATGTGGTGCAGCTGCAACAGAAGCAAGTGGTGATAGCGAACATTCAAGGGCTAGATCCGCTCGATCGACCAGCGCGTTTTCATGGTAAGGCATACTTGCGTCAGTCCGATGGCAATTACGAGATGAGTGCCACTGAATTACGCATGCTGGAATCCAGCAAACTGCAAGTAGATGTATCCGCTACTTTTGAACAGCGACCCGTCGCCGACACAGCAGTGGAGGATCTGGATCCGGCATTGGTCGCTAAGTTTTTGTCGGCCGCGCGTACCCGCATTTCCCGGCTTGCAGGTATTGCAGACGATCACAAGTTACTCCGCACGTTGGGGGTCACAACTGCTACGGGGGAACTGACGCTTGCCGGACTCTACGGGCTCGGGAACTTCCCGCAAGGTCCCTTGCCTTCACTGGCGGTTACCTGCGCAGTTCGTTTGCCACGCAGTGATACAGCGAGATTGCGCAACCTAGAAACCTTCCACGGTCCGGTGCCGGATCTGATTCAGGCAGTTATGCAGTGGGTGGCTCTTAACCTGGACAGGGTAGAGCAGTATCAGCCAGACGGACACATGAAGACGGTCCTCGAACTGCCCTTGCCAGCAATTCGAGAGGCTGTAGCGAACGCGCTGGTGCACCGCGATCTTGGACCCCTGACGGTGGAAAGCGGAAAGTCCATTGACATTCGACTCGAGCCAGGAAAACTGGTCATCGCATCGCCGGGAGGGCTCAAAGCACTTTCCCTCAATCAGCTTCTCAGTGAAGAGCTGACCCGCGCCGAGGTAAATCAGCGACTCTATCGTATTGCCAAACTTATTACCGACCCCGATGGAAACTCAATCATTGAAGGCGAAGGCGGTGGCATCCAGGAAATTCTGCGGCAGTGCGAACGCCACGCGATTGCCCCACCGACTTTTGTGGACACTGGGGTGAAATTCACGACCATTTTTTGGCGGAACCAACCTGAACAGAGAAAACAAAAGATCACTGCATCGCATGATCCCGTGGAGATCCTCAGCCTCGGCAAAAACGCGCCCCTGATCTACCAAGTAGCGCAAACCAAGCCAGATGGCTTTTCCTTGCACGACCTGGAAGAAGAACTATCGCTTACAGAGGCACAAATTCGCTATGCCTTGGCGCCACTGCTGAAAAAAGGAATCATCCACAGGGATGGCGGACAGGGCAAAAAGAATACTTCGTATCGACTCGCACCTTAACAAGGGCACCAACGAATGCTATTTCGGTGTGCTTGCGACCTTGGTCTCCGTCCAGCTAAACCGAAACTCCGGAAACGGCAGGTTAATCGTCTCCAAGTGGTAGAACGAATTCTTGCCGTGCTTGGCGTAGTGGTACTCCCGCGCCCGCAGCGTGGTTACCGAGACCAAATTCCCAAAGCCAGGCAAGAAACCAGGGGAATGGAGCTGCAGAAACGGCGTGAGGTCGAGCAACCAGGCGTCGGCAAGCAGCTGCACCTATATTCTTGGGTTTCGCTCAGGTCATTAGGTAGCGCGGCACCGGCATATGAATGCTGTAGGTGTGGGGCCCTGTGCCAACGCCCACGGCTTTTCCGTTAAACCAGCTGGAATCGACGTCCCTGCCACGCTGGCGACAGACGAGAGCCCACATGCGTGCCAGAGAAGCTAGCAGAGTTCTCGGGATAGAAATCCCCGTACACTCAAAAGGCATGAAGCCAGAATTCCCGATCGCCGAAGCCCTGCCCGAGCTTGCCTACCATGCCGTCGGCGAGGCGACGCCCGACCCCGAACTTCTGCTCCTCAACGAGCCCCTCGCCATCGAGCTTGGCCTCGATCCCGACTGGCTCCGCTCACCCGAGGGCATCACATTCCTGCTCGGCCAGTCCGGTGGTTACGCCCTCGCCTACGCCGGGCACCAATTCGGGCAGTATTCGCCGCTGCTTGGCGACGGCCGTGCCCTCCTCCTCGGGACCTTCCAAGGATACGAAGTACAAGCAAAGGGGACCGGCCGAACCCCATTTTCCCGCGGTGGTGACGGTCGGGGACCGCTGGATGCCATGCTGCGCGAATACCTCATTTCCGAGTACATGCACGCCATCGGCATTCCCACCACCCGAGGACTCGCAGTGCTCACCACGGGACGGAAAATTCAACGCCAGCTAGTGGTTCCGGCTGCGGTAGGTTTGCGCGTAGCGCGCTCTCACCTGCGCGTGGGCACGTTTGAACTTGTTCGTAATAATGGCACTCCAGACATGATGGACCGGCTCGAGTCTTTTGCGTGGTCGTTGTTCCCCGGCGGTGTGTCAGCTGTTGCCCAACGCCAGTGCGACACTGTGGCGCAATGGATGGGCGTTGGTTTCGTACACGGCGTGATGAACACCGATAACTGCTCGATCTCCGGCGAAACCCTAGACTACGGGCCCTGTGCATTCCTAGACACCCATGATCCGGCGGCGTGCTTCAGCTCGATTGATACTCAGAAGAGGTACGCCTATGGGCGCCAACCTGCGATTTTGCAGTGGAATCTCACGCAACTGGGCTTTGATGGGGACTTCGTCTCTATGTTCTCCTCATCACTACAGCGCGTTTTTGCTCGCAAGCTGGGAAAATCCGATCCGGATGCTATCAACGAATGGTTTGCCTCGCTCCCGGGCAAAGACCACACTCTGGTTCACACGGACCTGCCTGGCACTAATCCCCAGGTCATCCCACGTAATCACGTGGTGCAACAGGCACTCGATGCCGCGAACGAAGGAGACATGTCGCAGTTCCTTGCATTGCACGAAGTGCTGCAACAGCCATATGAAAAGCCGCCTGCTGAATATCAGCAGACGGCAGAGCAGTACGTCACGTATTGCGGTACTTAGTACGGCGGAATTTGTGGCTCGAAATGACCAAAAGGCACCCCCGTTTTGGTCAAACAGAACCACAAATCCGACCAGCCTAACGACGCATAATCTTCTTAGACAACCAGTTTCCGAACAGTTGCGCGATCTGGACGATCACGATGATCACTGCGGTTGCTGCGAGGGTAACTTCGGTGTCGAAGGAGCGGTACCCGTAGACGATGGCGAAGTCGCCGAGGCCGCCGCCACCGATGTAGCCGGCCATCGCGGACATGTCGACGACGGCGATGAAGATGAAGGTGAAGCCGAGGATCAATGGGCCGAGTGCTTCGGGGATGATCACGGTGCGGATGATGCGCCATGGGGAGGCACCCATGGAGCGAGCGGCTTCGATGACGCCTGGATCGATGGCGACGAGGTTTTGTTCCACGATTCGTGCGACACCAAAGGTGGCGGCTACGGACATAACGAAGGTTGCGGCATCGATGCCGATGGTGGAACCGATGGCGAGCTTGGTGATCGGTCCAATGAAGGCGATCAAGATGATGAAGGGGATCGGCCGGACAAAGTTCACCAGCAGGTTGAGCAGCCAGTACAGGGGAGTGCTCTGCAAGATACCGCCGGCGCGGGTGGTGTAGAGCAGAATGCCGAGGCAGAGGCCGAAGATACCACCGGCAACCATGGTGATGGACACCATGTACAGAGTGTCGATGATTGCGGAGATGAAGCTGTCGCCTAACCGGTCCCAGTTGGCGGCGAGGATGGTTTCGGTCATCGTTTGATCTCCTGAACCTCAGCGTTGGCGGATACGGACTGGTAGAACTTTTCGATGGCGTCGTCAGGGCCGGTGAGCTGCACCGTTACTTTGCCAAAGGAGTGGTGCTGCAGCGTGGTGATTCCGCCGTGCACGATGTTGATGCTGACTCCTGCCGGCGCAGCTTCGGCTGCGGCAGCGAAGAAACCAGTTTCCTCCGTGAGGTTGATGGTGAAGATTCGCCCCGGGCGGGTAAGCAGCTCGTCAGATTCCACCATGTCTGGGGTGTTACGCAGCGAGGTTGCCACGAATCGTTGAGCCACGGCGGTTTGTGGGTTGGAGAAGACTTCGTAGACACTGCCGTATTCGACCACCTTGCCAGCTTCCATGACGGCAACCTTGTCCGCGATGGAACGCACCACGTCCATCTCGTGAGTGATCACCACGATGGTGATCCCGAATTCCTTGTTGACCCGGCGCAGAAGTTCCAGGACATCGTGGGTGGTTTCCGGGTCGAGGGCAGAAGTGGCTTCGTCGGCAAGCAGCAGGCGTGGCTGCGTCGCGAGTGCGCGGGCGATGCCGACGCGCTGCTTCTGGCCGCCGGAGAGCTGCTCCGGGTAGTGACCGGCTTTATCGCTGAGGCCGACGAAGTCGAGCAATTGTGCTACGCGCTGCTGTCGTTCCTTCTTGGGCATGCCGGCCAGCTCAAGCGGGTAGGCCACGTTGCCGGCGGCGGTGCGGGAAGAAAACAGGTTGAACTGCTGGAAGATCATGCCGATGTCGCGACGCACGCCACGGAGCTTCTTTTCGGACAGGCCGACGACGTTCAGGTCGTCGAGAAGTAGCTCGCCACTGGTGGCGCTTTCGAGGCCATTGATCAGGCGTACCAGCGTGGACTTGCCGGCGCCGGAGTAGCCGATGATGCCGATGATCTCGCCTGGTTCGACAGTGAGGTTGATGCCGTCCAGCGCGTTCAGCGTCTTCTTGTTGGTGCGGAAGACTTTGGTAATGTCCCGGAACTCGATGCGAGTGCCGGGACGGGGTGCGGTAGTCACAGGTGATGCTTTCCTTAAAGGTTATTTTTGGTTAGCCTGCAGGCGATCGAGGATTTCCTTCAGCTCAGCCTTGTCACGCTTAACTTCGACGGAAGTGCCCTTGGAGTCCTCGGAAAGAGCCTTCTGGACAGCTTCGGTGTGGTAGACCTCTACGAGCTTAGCGATCTTTTCGTTGTTGACGTCGTCCTGACGAACCACGATGGCGTTGATGTATGGCTCAGCCTCAGGTGCGTTTGGATCGTCCTTGAAGATCGCAGCCTTCGCGTCGATGTTGGCACGCTCCAGGAAAGTGTTGTTGATGATTGCTGGCTTGCCTTCGCTGTACACGGTAGTGGTCTGTGCAGAGTCGACCGGAACGACCTTCACCTTGGACGCGGCGGTATCAATGTCGGCTGGGGTTGGGGTCACCAAGCCTTCGGACTTCAGAGTAACCAGTCCAGCCTGCTTGAGGACGTTGATGGCACGGCCCTGGTTGGAAGGGTCATTAGGCACGGCAACTTCCTGGCCATCGATGCCGTCGATGGACGAGTGATCCTTCCAGTAGAGCGCGAGAGGCACGATCTGGGTGGAACCGATTGGCACAAGGGTGTCATTGGCGCCGACGTTGTACTCAGCGAGGAACTTCAGGTGCTGGAAGAGGTTAGCGTCCACTTCACCTTCGGACAGCGCGCGGTTGGGGGTGCTGTAATCGGCGAACTGCGTGGTCTTGATCTTGACGCCGGCCTTCTCAGCCTCGTCTTCGAAGACCTTCCAGTAGCCCATGTCAGCTTCGGTGGTGCCGAGCTTAATGGTGTCTTCGTCATTGGAGGCGCCACGGCCGCAGGCGGTGAGGGAGGTGGCGGCGAGGATGGTTGCCAGCCCCAAGGCGGCGGAACGACGGAACTTCATTTCAAATCCTTTTCTAGACAGAGCTTTCTATTTGTTGGTGAAAACCGTAGCAATTCAACAGGTAATGCACAACTTGGTCTAGAAAGCTTGGTCTGTTCCTGCAATGTAAAAGGGGTGTTACCTGCAGTTTTTAGTTTCCCGTGATGCTGATCACTTAACAGGGTTTGGGTATAGAACAAAGTTTCTATATCTGTTATGGTGTGGGCATGGAATGGAATGGGGGTCCGGTCGGGTTCAACGGTAGACCACTAAGCTGGTCAAAGCTGGAAAAGATCCTCAATGGGCAGCAGGTTTCCACGCCAGTGTCTGTGCGTCATCTGGAGGAAGAACTTGTTGAAAATAATCCATGTGTGCGAAAGGATTTTGTAGAGCTTCATGCCCGAAGTTCGTACAACTTTCTCGTCGGTGCGTCTGAACCGGAAGAATTGGTGGCGCGTGCCGCAGAACTAGGCATGCCCGCTTTGGGAATCGTCGATCGCGATGGATTCTACGGCGCCGTCAAATTTGCGGAAGCAGCAGCTCACGCTGGGATCAGCACCGTTTTCGGGGCCGAGCTTTCGCTTGCCGACGCCCCACTCACCGTACTAGCGCGCAGCCCCGAAGGGTACCGGCGCCTCTCCCACGTCATCACTGACGCCCGCATGGCAGGAGGCACCAAAGACACCACTGTCTATCCACCTCTGGAACAACTCGGCGAACACGCGAAACATTGGATCATTTTGGCAGATCACCGTTGGTTTCCGGGCCTCGATGTGCTGGTAGATACCTTCGGCGTGGACAGCGTCGTCCTTGAACACCAAGCCCTCCTGATCCCCGAGGACGCCGATCGTCTCGCAGCACTACGAGACGCACAAACCCGCTTCGGATTGCGGGCAGTGGCGTCGGCGGTGCCCACGGCGGCGTCGTTAAGCAGCGTGCGGTTGGCCGCGGCGAAAAATGCGCTGAAGCTGCGTATGGGCGTGGCCCAGGCAGAAGCGCACCTGCATCCGATGGGAGCGTCGTGGCTGCGCGGCGAGGACACGCTGCGGCGCGCGCTTAACGACGCCCCAGACCTCATCGACGCCACCATCCCTCTCGCCGAAGAGTGTGCCTTCACTCTTGACCTGGTCGCACCGAATCTCCCGCACTGGGATGTGCCGGCGGAGGAGAGTGAAATGAGCTATCTGGCGGCGCTGACTAGGCAGCGCTTCCGTGATCGCTACGCGCAACGGCCCACTGACGTGCAAGAACGCGCCCGCGCGCAGATCGACTACGAGCTGAGCGTCATCGAATCGCTAGGCTTTCCTGGCTATTTTTTGATCGTCATGGACCTGGTGGACTTTTGCCGCGCCAACGACATCCTGTGCCAGGGGCGAGGATCCGCTGCGAACTCCGCGGTCTGCTTCGCACTAGGTATCACCGCTGTCGAACCTATCGGAGCGGGCCTGCTCTTTGAACGTTTCCTCTCCCCAGACCGGGACGGCCCACCTGACATTGACATTGACATCGAATCGGGGCGCAGAGAAGAAGTGATCCAATACGTCTACCGAAAATACGGCAGAGACAACGCTGCGCAAGTAGCGAACGTGATCACCTACCGAACCAAAGGCGCCATTCGTGACGCCGGGCGCGCACTCGGCTACCCGCAAGGCAGCTGTGACTCCTGGTCGCGAGGCAGCTCCGAACCGCCGGAACGCGTGGTAGCGCTAGCACAGCAGCTCACCGGACAACCTCGTCACCTCGGCATCCACTCCGGTGGCATGGTGATCTGCGACCGGCCCATCGCCGACGTCGTTCCGGTGGAATGGGCACGGATGGCAGACCGCTCCGTGGTGCAATGGGACAAAGACGACTGCGCCTCGGCAGGACTCGTGAAGTTCGATCTCCTGGGGCTCGGCATGCTCGAAGCGTTGCATCACATGATTGACCTGGTGGCGCAGCACCGCGAGGTAACAGTGAATCTATGGGACCTCGACCTTGCCGACCCCGCAATCTACGACATGCTCTCCCGCGCCGACGCGGTGGGAGTGTTCCAAGTGGAATCGAGGGCCCAACTGGCAACTCTGCCCAGGCTTAAACCGCGAAACTTCTTCGACCTCGTCGTGGAAGTCGCCCTGATCCGTCCCGGCCCAATCCAGGGCGGCAGCGTGCACCCGTACATTCGGCGACGCAACGGGCAAGAGCCCGTGACCTACGATCACCCCTGCCTCGAAGCCGCACTAGGTAAAACCTTAGGAATTCCCCTGTTCCAGGAACAATTGATGCAAATGGCTCGCGATGCCGCCGGATTTACCGGCGCGGAAGCCGATTCCCTCCGGCGCGCCATGGGGTCCAAACGCTCCCCGGCAAAAATGGCTGCACTTAAGGAGCGGTTCTACACCGGGCTGCGAGAAACCAACGGCATATCCGGGGAAATCGCAGATAAACTCTGGAACAAAATGGTCGCCTTCGCAGCCTACGGATTCCCCGAATCCCACTCCCAATCCTTCGCCGGGTTGGTGTACTTTTCTGCCTGGTTCAAGCACTACTACCCGGCAGAATTCTGTGTGGGATTGCTCAGGGCGCAACCGATGGGCTTCTACTCACCACAATCCCTCATCCAGGATGCTCGCAGGCACGGGGTGCGTATCCTCCCGATCTCGGTCAATCACTCGGGAGTAGAAGCAGATTGCCCAGGAGGGGCCATACGGCTGGGGCTCAACCTGGTCCGCGGACTCGGGGAGGAAGCAGCAGCCCGCGTGGCCGATGCCGCGCCATTCACGGGGGTAGCTGACCTCGCTCGTCGGGCAGATCTCAGTGTCTCCCACACCGAAGCGCTCGCCCGCGCCGGGGCACTCGATTGCTTTGGAATAGACCGCAGGCAAGCGCTGTGGGAAGCCGGGATCGCTGCTACGGAAAAAGACGGCATGTTGCCCGGCCTTTCTGCCATAGAAGCTCCTTCACTACCAGGCATGAACGCCTTTGAGTTGCTCGCAACAGATATCGCCGCCACCGGTGTCACTCACCACACCCAGCCCATGGCGATGCTGCGCAGCGCGCTAGGTGATGCCGGAATCATCCCAGCCAACCAGCTTTTGCGCGTTGAGGATGGCAGTCGAATCCTTGTCGCCGGCGTGGTCACTCACCGCCAACGGCCACACACCGCCAGCGGACTGACCTTTTTGGGAATGGAAGACGAAACCGGGCTGATCAACGTGATGGTGTCCCCAGGGCTGTGGGCACGTCACAAGGTGGTAGCCCGCACATCAAAAGCACTGCTCGTGCGGGGAATCATTCAAAATGCTACCGGCGCACCGACGCTGGTCGCAGACAAACTCGAAGCCCTGCCGGTCGGAGAATATCTCAGCAGGGGATCCAGGGATTTCAGGTGACTAGCTGCGTTCCTGGTAATCAAACACCGGCAGCGCCCAGCCACGCCAAATGGCAAGGAGCCGTGTACTCACGGCAATGAGCACGGCAACCACAACGGTGACAGGCTCAGAGGCCCCCAGCCACATCATCACGAAATAGACGCAGGTAGCGAGCACTGCGATGGACGCATACAGCTCTTTTTGGAACACCAGCGGAATGCGGCTACACAGCATATCTCGCAAAACACCACCAAACACGCCGGTGGTCACCGAGGCGACCATAGCAATGATGATACCATGCCCCAACCGCAACGCTACTTCGGTGCCAATAACAGCAAAAGCAGATAAACCAATGGCATCTAACACCAAAAAGACGACCCGGAAATTCTCCAGGAGAAACGGCATGCCAACCGTAGCTAATGCCGCGACCCATATCAACAGCAGGTAGTAGGGCTCTTTCACCCAGGTCAACGGGTAGTTGCCCAGCAGCATGTCTCGAATGGATCCACCACCAATCGCGGTGACGGAGGCGATGACCGCGACTCCGAACAGATCCATCCGCTGCCTACCAGCAGCCAGGGCCCCAGTCATCCCTTCGGCAGTGATGCCGATGATCCACAGGATTTTGAGCAGAGTAAACATCAATGCCTTCAGCTAGAGAGCGAAAAGTACAGGAATGAGACTAGTTCATCCTGGCGGGAAGCTAGCAAGTCCAACATGAAACCATATGGTCTGACCACAGTCAAGCTGTGAGTATGTGAGAAATCTCAGTGAATATTGGCTTTTCTCACACAAAAGTTTGGTTTTACCTTTGAATTATTCTGTTAACCGAACTGAAAGGGGAGATACGTGCTAGCCACGATTCTCGACCCCACATCGGCAATCGCCATTGTGCTCCAGATTGCTGTTGTACTTTTCTGTCTGCTTCTCGGTACTCGTTACGGCGGTATTGGCCTAGGCCTCATCTCCGGATTCGGTTTGCTGCTCATGGTGTTCCTGTTTGGTCTACAACCAGGAAAGCCTCCAGTAGATGTGATGCTCACGATCATTGCTGTGATCGGATGTGCGTCTACCTTGCAGCAAGCCGGTGGCCTCGACGTCATGATGCAATACGCGGAGAAGTTCCTGCGTAAAAAGCCAGAAATGATCACAATCCTCGCGCCCATCACCACGTGGTTCCTCACATTGCTGTGTGGCACCGGGCATGTGGTGTACACGATGTTCCCGATCATTGAGGATATTGCGATCAAGAAGGGGATTCGCCCGGAACGTCCGATGGCGGTTGCATCTACTTCTTCACAGATGGGTATCACCGCTTCCCCGGTGTCGGTGGCTACCGTGTCTCTGGCCTCGATTCTTGCTGAGAATGCCGGGATCATCGATAAGGCTTACTCCATCCCTCAGATCCTGATGGTTGCGATCCCCGCTTCGTTTTCTGGTGTTATTTTGGCGGCACTCTGGTCGATACGTCGCGGTAAGGATCTAGATAAGGACGAGCAATTCCAGGAACGAATGAAGGACCCCGAGTTCAAGGAAATGGTCTACGCATCTTCTGAAACCTTGATCGGCAAAGTCTTTCCAAAGGAATCGTTCCGCGCCATGTGGATTTTCTTCGTGGCGATTGTGGTTGTGGTCATCCTCGGTGCTTTCGAGGAGCTTCGTCCAGTATTTGAGGGGAAGAAGGGGATGCAGCCGCTTTCCATGAACCTGGTCATCCAGATGGTTATGCTCGTTGCGGGCGCTGCAATTTTGCTGTTCTGTAAGGCCGAAGCAGGAAAGATTTCCAGCACGGCTGTGTTCAAGGCTGGAATGACCGCTGTATTTTCCGTGTTTGGTGTTGCTTGGATGGCTGACACCTTCTTCCAAACCCATATTGATGCACTCAAGGACAGCCTTGGCGGTGTCGTCGAATCCGCCCCGTGGGCTTACGCATTGGTCCTGCTCATTGTGTCCAAGTTGGTCAACTCTCAGGCCGCTGCTCTCGTCGCGATTGCGCCGATCGGCTTGCAGTTGGGCGTAGCTCCCGAGCTCATCGTTGGTTTCTACGGCGCGGCGTACGGCTATTTCATTCTGCCAACCTACCCATCTGATCTGGCTTGCATCGGATTCGATAAGACTGGTACTACCCGCATCGGCAAGTTTGTCATCAACCACTCGTTCATCATCCCGGGCTTCATCTCGGTGATTACATCGTGCGTGGTCGGTGCTGCGCTCGCTTCCGTGCTGTTATAACGACCGTGCTGGGGATCCTTAGCCGTCGAGCGGATGGAGGATCCCTTCAGGTACAACTAGAGGCATGAATCCTGCTTCTTCTCGTCTTACTCAGGTCCGGTTGCTGGGGGCGCTTCCGTGGCCTGCGTTAGCTGCTGTTGCTTTCGCGGTGTTCGGCACGTTGTTTAGCCCGTGGTTTTTCGTGGGTACCGCGATTCTTGTGCTGGTGATCGGGTGGCTTTCGTGGCTCATCCCGGCGCAGGTGAGGAATCTGGGTTGGCAGGAAACTGACGATGATTTGTTGCTGACTAAGGGGAAGTTGTGGCACACGTTTACCGTGGTGCCATATGGCCGGATCCAGTTTGTGGATGTCAAGGCCGGGCCGATCGAGCGACTATTTGGTCTTAAGCATGTGCTGTTGCACACCGCGTCGTCGACGAGTGATGCGACGGTCCGGGGTTTGGAATCCGCGACGGCGGATGAACTTCGCCAGCGCCTGGCCGAGCGAGCCCGCGAGAGGATGAGCGGCCTGTGACTGATTTTTGCCCGGTACATCGTGCGACACCGCTGCTGAAGTTCTGGACTGCTATTCTTGCGTTCTTTGCCATTGCTATCGCCAACCTCAATGGGTCGGCGCTCCTGGGAATCTCGGCGTTTCTCACTGGTGAGATGCAGCATCTGCTCTGGTTGTTGGCTGCCGTTGCTGGTTTTGCCTTGCTCTGCGCCGTGGTGTGGTGGGGATCCGGTCTGTGGTGGAAGGCGATGGGCTACCGACTGGACGCGGAAGAAGTACAGGTGAAACATGGTGTGCTGTCCACTAATCTGCGGACGGCGCGCTTTGACCGGATTCAAGCGGTGGATGTGGTTGAGCCGGTTATCGCCCGGATTTTCCGGGTGGCGAAGGTGAGAATTGAAACCGCAGGTGGGCAAGGATCGGCGCTGGAAATTCTGTACCTGAGTAAACCGGAGGCGGAGCGGGTGCGCTCCGAAATCCTGTCACGGATCTCCACAACGCCACTGGCAGAGGAACCGCAGGCTGCTGAATTCATCCCGACCATCCCGATTCAGCACAGCATCATCGCTGCAGCGCTTCACCCCGCCACCGTCTTGCTACTCATCGCGCTGCCGTTGCTCGCTGTGCCGGGCGCCGCCGGCGCCGCGTTGCCGTTACTGGCGGCTGCCGGGCCGTGGCTGTGGAATGTCGTTGATAGCAGCTGGCGGTTTACCGGCACGCTTCACGACGCCACACTCAACGTCACCTATGGCCTCGCCGATAAGCGGAAGCAGACGATCCCGCTTGGCCGTATCCACGGCGTCAAGGTAGTGCAACCGATCTTGTGGCGTCGGTTCGGTTGGTGGAAGGTCATGATCTCGGTGGCTGGTTATGGGGCTGCTGACAAACAATCAGGAACCACCACGGTGCTGCCGGTAGGGAGCCGGGAGTTAGCTCTGAAGGTGGCGGCCACATTGGGGCCGGCGACGGGGGAGGAGCTGGATGGCGTCGTGAAGCCCGAGGCGGCTGAGCGTCCGCAGTACCGCAGTCCCCGGCGTGCCCGCTGGGTGTCGCCGATCGATTGGAAGCAACAAGCAGTGACGGTGCTGGGGGAGCGTGCCGTGGTGATCCATGCCGGCCGGTTCAGTCATCGGATGAGCATGGTCGCACCGGAGCATATTCAAGAGTTATCCCTGGTGAGGGGGCCTATCGCTCAGGTGTTAGGGATCGCGACGCTGCGGTTGGATATGGTGCCGGGGCCGGTGATGATGTCCGCGCAGCAGCTAGCAGTGAGCGACGCTACTGAATTGTTGGATCAGCTCCGACACCGGAAGCTGCCAGAACTGTATAGTTCAACTACTTGAACTTAAGGATTCAATGTCGTTAGTCTGGGAGGGTGGTCGCAACAGGTGCGATCAGCCCTGGAAGGAAAAACGACAATGAGAAAAACAGCTGGCTTAGCTGTCCTGGCGGCAGGATGCCTGCTCACCGCATGTACCCCCGGCACCGCAGATGGTGATGATGCACTGCAACTCGTCGCCACCACCACCCAAATCTGTGACTATGTCACGCACATTGCCGAGCAGCAGCCAGACTCTGAGATCGTCTTGGAGAAAACCGATTCCCAAGGCAAGAAGCATGCTCCGGACGGCGCAAAGCCTACGGTCAAACTCAACTGCCTGCTTGCGCCGAACGCGTCAGCGCACGATCATGAGATGACGCCGCAGCAAATGAAGGCCATGTCTGACGCTGACCTGCTACTCACTAACGGCGTAGACCTCGAGCACTTCCTAGACAGCGCTATTGATTCTTCCGGATTCAAAGGCAGCATGGTCGTCACCTCTGGCGTCCCGAACACTGGCGCAGAAGCTGGAAAATTCACCATTGACGCCGGCGACAACAAAGCAGATGTTGCTCCCTGGCCTTTCGATCCAGAACCCGGCGAAGAAGCAGAGTTCACCCACGATCCGCACATTTGGACCAGCCCTAGTGGCGCAATTGTGCAAGTACGCAACATCGGAGCCGCGCTAGCGAAGGCTGATGCCGACCACGCTGCTGACTGGGAAAAGCGAACCGACCACTACGTGCAGCAACTGACCGCGCTTGACACCTGGGCGAAGGACAGCTTCGACTCCGTGCCACAGGATAAGCGCGTGCTGTTTACGTCCCACGACGCCTTCGGCTACCTTTCCCGTGACTTTGGTATTGACTTCATTGGCGCGGCGCTGTCGGACTTTAACGCCCAGCAAGACGCTACCCACCAGCACATCGAAGAAGCCGTTGAACAGGTCAAACAGTCCCATGCAACGGTGATCTTCGCGGAAAACTCCAACAACTCGAAGTCGATTGAAGCCGTGGGACGCGCCGCAGGCGTTCGGATCATCACTGGCGAAGATGCACTCTACGGTGACTCGCTCGGCCCAGAGGGCAGCGAAGGTGAGACTTACACGGGATCGATCATCCACAATGTCCGTACCCTCGTCGAAGCATGGGGTGGCACGGTCAAGCCACTACCTGAGGAACTGCGCGACTAATGCTTCGGTTACGTAACGCCAGCTTCGGGTACGGTTCAGAGCCGATTGTCAGCGAACTGAACTTCGCTGTGCAACCCGGCACTGCACTTGCCGTGATCGGACCCAACGGGGCAGGAAAAACCACTCTTCTGAAAGGCCTGCTGGGCGAGGCCCACTTGCTAACAGGCCAGGTGGAATCTGAGACTACCGCGGTGGGGTATGTTCCCCAAACCACCCAATTTGATGCCACGTTCCCCATCAGCGCCGGCAATGTGGTGAAGATGGGCTGCTACGCGGCAGAACGCAAACTGCTGTGGCGCCCCACTGCCAAAACAAAGGCCAAGGTGGCAGCTGCGTTGGAGACCGTCGGGCTGGCGGACCGGGCAAACATCCGATTCGGGGAGTTATCTGGTGGCCAGCGACAACGAGTCTTGTTGGCGCGGGCCTTGGTAGGAAATCCGCAGCTAGTGCTCCTCGACGAGCCCTTCAACGGGCTCGATCCAGACAGCCGCACGGTGCTGTTGGATATCGTCTCTGATCTGAAGAAGCAAGGCGTTGCAGTCATTGCGACGACCCACGATCTGGGACTGGCGCGCGCCGTGTGCGATAACACTTTGGTTGTTGCAGGTTCCCAGCGTAACTTTGGTGCTACTTTGGATGTCATCGGAAATGCGAGCGCAGGGGAGATCCTGTGCAGCAACTGATGATGGTGCTCAGTACCAGCTACCTGCTCAGGCCGTTAATCATGCTGGTCATCTTGAGTGTCTGCGCTGGGATCGTGGGGACGGTGGTCAATCTGCGCGCTGGGGAATTCCGGGCGGAAGCCATGGTGCACGCCGTGTTCCCCGGCATCGTCGGCGGTTTTGTGGCAGGTGGCACGGATTCTATCGCGTGGGGAGCGAGCGTGGCTGCCCTGGCAACGGCGGTGGCGCTCACCACGGGTGCGAAGAACCACAACGACGTAGCCACCGCCGTTGTTCTTACCTCTTTCTATTCCTTCGGCATCGTGATGTCCCTGTATTTTGCGGATAAATCGGGTCAGCTGGAGGCCCTGATGTTTGGGCGCGTATTGGAGATGAGCACGGCTCGGATGTGGCAGTCGGTGGTGATTGCCGCTATGGGTGCGGTGTTAGTGGCTGCGACCTGGCGGGACCAAATCATTCTCGCGTTTGATGCTGCGAGTGCAAAATCCCTTGGGGTGAAGGTATGGCGTACCGATTTCGCTCTGAATTTGGGGATCGCCGCAGTTGTGGTCGCTGGCGCGGCAGTGGTGGGAGTGCTGCTGGTCATCGGCTTTGTGGTGGTCCCCGCGGTGACCGCGCGCCTGTGCGCACGAGGGCCGGTAAGCATGGCGGTGATCGCTGCGCTCGTTGCGGTGGCTGGTAGCGTGCTCGGGTTTTGGGCGATGCTGCTAGAGACTTCCCGCCCCATCTCACCGCAAGCTGCTATTACGCTGGCCATGCTCGCGGTGTTTGCCGTCGTTGTTACTGCAACGGAGTTGAGGAGGGCGGTCAAGTGATCTCCGTGCTGCCGATCGTGGAAGTCACGGTTCTAGGAGCGGCTACGGCCGCGGTTGGGGCCCTGGCCACCATGCACCGCAAGGTTTTTTTCGCGGAAGCCATCACGCACGCGACGTTCCCTGGCGCAGTGCTCGGGGTAGTGATTAGCGCGACTGTCCTGCCGCAGCTCAGCACGTACGGGCAGTCCCTCTGCCTGTTCCTGGGCGGATTTCTCATGTGCATTCCGCTGTCGGCGTTGATGCGCCGTCTGGCGCAGGTTCCGGGGATTAGCTCGCCCGCGGCTGCGGGAATCGTGCTGACATTTGGCTTCGGCTTGGGTTACTTCCTAGCCAAATGGTTTCAGCCGCTCCCGATCAGGGTGGACACCTTCCTCACCGGCTCAGCGCTGACTGTGAACAGGGCAGATGTGACCGCCGCGGGGTTGCTGCTCATTGTGGTGGCCGTGGCGTGCGCGTTGGTGTGGTGGCCGCTGGTGTTTCGGGCATTCGACCCGGGCGTCGTGAAGCATGGTGGCACGCTTATCGACGCCCTCGTACTCTTCCTCATTTGCCTCGCAGTCACAGTTGCCATTCCTGCTGTAGGCACTATCGTGCCGATCGCGCTGCTGGCGGCGCCGGCGGGTGTCGGTTGGGCACTGGCGCGGGCGCCGGGAACTTTCGTGCTTATTTCCGTGATTACGGGGGTGCTCATGGGGCTCATCGGGCTGACCGTCGGCGTGATGGGGGGTATTTCCGTGGGTGGTGCCATCGCGCTGACCGGCGGGCTGCTGTACGCAATCGCCAGATCGGCTGCCCTATTATGGAGGAATGCACGTCTCTGACCTGCCGGTGAAAACTCAGGATTATCTGAAACTGATTTGGGACATCTCTGAGCGCACCGGCCACCACGCCACGCTGAGCGAGATCGCTACCGCGCTCGACCAGCGCGCCTCAACCACCTCTGAAGCGATTAAACGCCTTGCTGCCCAGGATTTGGTATATCACCAGCCCTACGGCGGAATCTCGCTCACCCAAACCGGCCGAAAGTATGCCCTGGCGATGGCCCGCCGCCACCGGCTCTTGGAGACCTTCTTGGTGCATTCGCTGGGCTACCAGTGGGACGAAGTGCATGAGGAAGCAGACTCACTGGAACACGCTGTGTCTGAAAAGTTCCTCGCCCGCATCGATGACATCCTGGGCCACCCCACGCACGACCCGCACGGCGATCCAATCCCAACCGCCACTGGTGACATCGAGGACCTTGGGGTGCGGCACCTCGGGCAGCTGGAGCCAGGTGCCGTGGCAGTGGTGTCCCGAATCCACGACGGCGACCCAGCACTGCTGCGCTACCTTGACCAGCATGGGATCGTGCCGGGCGCGCAGGTGAGCCTTGGGGAACGAGGTTTTGGGGGCATGCAGATAGTGCAAGTAGCGGGTAATGAGGTCGCGCTCGCAGACATCGCCCTCACCGCAATCACCATCGCCGACGGCTCAGGCTCCGGGGAATCCTAACTGGCGCCAGGCCTCGTACGCGGCCACAGCAGCCGCATTGGAAAGGTTCATAGAGCGCCGACCAGGCAACATCGGAATCCGGAGCTGCTCGGTGATCCGCGGGTGGCTCAGGGCGGCGTCGCTCAGCCCCGTCGGCTCGGTGCCGAAGAGCAGCACATCGCCGGGCTGATAGTCCACCGCGGTGTAGCTGGTGGTAGCCCGCGCTGAAAACGCAAAGACGCGCGCGCCGGGCAGAGAGTCGAGGGCGTCCTGCAGGCTGTCATGCAGCTTAACGACGGCCAGATCATGGTAATCCAGGCCCGCGCGTCGCAGATTCTTTTCCTCCAAATTGAACCCGAGCGGCCCCGCCAGATGGAGTGTCGCGCCAGTCCCCGCGCACATGCGGATGGCATTGCCGGTATTGGGTGGGATAACCGGTTGGTCGAAGATGATGTGCGCAAAAGGACTCATGACTGACCAATCTAGTCGCAGGTACCGGGATCCGTGGAATAATGGCCCCATGACTGCTACCAAGCTTGATGGAAATTTGTACCGGGATGAGATTTTCGCAGACCTAGCCCACCGTGTGGCTGCGCTGAAGGAAAAGGGCATTACCCCAGGGCTAGCAACCGTGCTGGTGGGAGATGACCCGGCCTCGCACTCCTACGTGAAAATGAAGCACCGCGACTGCGAACAAATCGGGGTGCGTTCCATCCGGAAGGATCTGCCAGGGGACATTTCCCAAGAAGAGCTGCTGCAGGTCATCGATGAGCTGAACAACGACCCAGAGTGCACGGGATACATCGTGCAGCTCCCACTGCCGAAGCACCTGGATGAAAACGCGGTGCTCGCGGCCATTGACCCGGCAAAGGACGCCGACGGCTTGCACCCGGTGAATCTGGGCAAACTGGTTCTGAACGAGCCCGCCCCACTGCCATGCACCCCCAACGGCGCGATTTCTTTGCTGCGCCGCTTCGGCGTGGAACTTAACGGCGCGAAGGTCGTGGTGATTGGCCGTGGCGTGACCGTGGGACGCCCGATCGGCCTCATGCTCACACGCCGTAGCGAGAACGCAACCGTCACCCTCTGCCACACCGGCACCAAGGACCTAGCTGCGGAAACCCGCGAGGCCGACGTCATCGTAGCCGCCGCCGGCCAGCCACACATGCTGACGGCAGACATGGTCAAGCCCGGAGCGGCCATCCTGGATGTGGGAGTATCCCGTAAGGACGGCAAACTGCTCGGCGACGTACACCCCGACGTCTGGGACGTCGCAGGTTTCGTTTCTCCGAACCCAGGCGGCGTGGGCCCGCTGACCCGCGCGTTCCTGGTCCGCAATGTGGTGGAACGCGCAGAACAGGCAGCGCAGTAGCATTGCCTTCCCAGCCGCCGATGAACCTACTGGCTAATCCGCACGACGCGGATTTACCAGCATCCAAAGTCCCCCGGAACCTACAACTGGCCGGGGTAGTGCTGTTTGGCCTAGCCATCGTGACCGCCGCAGTGCTGTCTTTGACGGAGCACTGGCGCCGTTCCACGTTTGCCTTCGGCGTGGCCATGATATGGCTCGCCGTGCTACGGCTCACGTGTGATTCTCGATCCCTCGGCGTTCTGGCGGTGCGCTCACGACGCTTCGATGCTGCCTTTTCGACGCTCCTCGGCGCCATCATGGTATTCCTCGCAGTATCGGTGGACGCCCTCGGTAGTTAGGACCGTGCCAGCCGGAAGAATCGCCGCGTCAGTTGATCGAGCTGGCGCGTTTCCGTGAGGAACGCATCATGGCCTACCGGGGAGACAATCTTCCCCATCCCCAGGAGGTTTCCGAGGTTACGGGATAGGTGCTCCTGCTGGTGATAAGGGTACAAAATGTCCGTGTCTACGCCCACGACGAAGGTCGGAACCTTGATATTGGCCAATGCCCGGTTCAGGCCTCCGCGCCCGCGGCCGATGTCGTGGCGGTTGAGAGCCTCGGTGAGGATCACGTAGCTGCCAGGATCAAACCGTTCTGCGAGTTTGCGGGCCTGGTGATCAAGATAGCTTTCCACGGCGAAACGCTGGTCTCGGCGTCGGAAAGCGCCGCGCGGGTTTTCGCCGTCCTGCGCGTCAGCGCCGAACCGCTCGTCGATCTCCAGCTCGCCGCGGTACGTCAAATGGGCCAGCTTGCGAGCCGTGCCCATGCCAGTGATCGGGCCGGGGCCAAGTTCGTAGAAATCCCCGCCGTGCCACTCGGGATCCTTCTCAATCGATGTGATCTGCTGCGCCTGAATACCAATCTGCCAGGCGCTCGCGCGGGCGGACACCGCCAGGATCAGAGCGGCACCCACCTGGTCGGGGTACATCGCGCACCACTCCAACGCGCGGGCGCCACCCATAGAACCACCGATCACGGCGGTGAACTTCTCCAGGCCCAACGCCGTCAGAGCAGCGTGCTCCGCGCTGACCTGGTCGCGGATGGAAATCGCGGGGAAACGAGACCCCCAAAAACCACCCTCCGGGTGAGGGGATGACGGGCCCGTCGTGCCCCTGCAGCCACCCAGTACATTGGTGCACACCACGAAATACTCATCGGTATCGATGGCACGGCCAGGGCCCACGAGCCCCTCCCACCAGGTGGCAGCATCAGAGTCACCGGTCAGGGCGTGCTCGACCAAGACGACGTTGTCGCCCTGGTTCTCGCCCCACGTTTGGTACGCGATGGTGACATCGGCGATGACTGCGCCGGCTTCAGTGGTGAAATCACCAATGGAAACAAAATGCATATTAGATGGCCTCAAAACCTCGGTTCAGGTCAGCAATGATATCGGCGATATCTTCAATGCCGACGGATAGTCGGATTGTAGCTTGTGCGATACCTGCTCGTTTCAAACCGGCCTCATCAGACTGGGAATGCGTGGTGGTGGCCGGGTGCACCACCAGGGAACGAACATCGCCGACGTTCGCGAGGTTCGAGTGCAGCTTCAGGGCGTCGATAAAGCGCCAAGCCTCCTCGCGGCCACCCCTGATGTCGAAGGACAGCACAGAGCCGGTGTATTTTGCGCCGATCTTCTCCTTCGTAGCGTAGAACGGGGAATCCTCCAAACCGGCGTAGTTCACCGACGCGACCTTCTCATGCTCAGACAAGAAACGTGCGACTGCCAGGGCATTTTCGTTGTGGCGCTCCACACGCAAGCTGAGGGTATCCAGGCCCTGCGCCGTGATCCACGCATTTAGCGGGGAAGGAGCGGCACCGGTATCGCGCAGCACGCCGACGCGCGCCTTCAGCCCAAACGCTGGAGCACCAAGGTCAGCGTACTTCAGTCCGTGATATGCCGGGTCCGGAGTAACGAACTGTGGGAACACAGGCTTGCCGTTGCGCTCAACAGTCCAGTCGAAGGTGCCACCGTCAACGAGCACACCACCCAGGCCAGAGCCGTTGCCGGTGTAGAACTTGGTAAGCGATGCCACCACGATATCGGCGCCCAGCTCCAGCGGGCGAACCAGGGCAGCGGTGGCCAGGGTGTTATCCACGATCAGTGGCACGCTGTTGCGGTGAGCTACCTCAGCTACAGCAGGGATGTCCAGCACATCGGCGATTGGGTTGCCGAAGGTCTCCCCGTAGAAAGCAACGGTGTTGTCCTGCACCGCGGCTTGCCAGGACTCGGGATCCTCTGGGTTTTCCACGAAGGTGGTCTCGATACCAAGGCGCTTCAGCGTGACCTGGAACATCGTCTCGGTGCCGCCGTAGAGACGAGGGGAGGAAACGATGTGGCTGCCAGCCTCAGCCAGGTTCAGGATCGCAGCGGTTTCTGCAGCCATTCCGGAAGCGAACAACACCGCGTGGACGCCGCCCTCCAGGTCCGCGATTCGGCTTTCCACGGCGGCGACAGTCGGATTGGTCAGTCGGGAATAGACCGGTCCGGCATCAGAGAGATCGAAACGCTGCGAGGCGTGCTCTGCGGAATCAAACACATATGAGGATGTGAGGTAAATCGGCAGGTTACGCGCGCCCGTGTCGGAATCAACCGGTTGTGCAGCGTGGATTGCGCGGGTGTTGAATCCCCACTCTGAGGTGTTGGAGTTGTCGTATTTAGGCATTGTTTGTCCTTTCCGTGTTAGCTTCGTTATCAATGTAGCGGACAGCTTAGTCTATGTAAACCGCTTGGTCTATTTATGTGAGTAATTGCAGGTAGTGGAGGTGAATTAAATAGACCTCTTGGTCTTGGTGGGGTTGGCTTGGGTGGTGACTCCTAGGGGCGTGCTTGGGTAGTTTTTTCGGGAAGCTCGGGAAGCGTTTCCTGGGAATGTGGTGCAAAGGGCGGGGTGTTTCATTGCATATGAACGAAACTATTGTGACGCAAGTTGAAAAAAGATAACTTTGGGACGTAAGTGTCAAAATCATATGTGCTAACAGAAAGGGAACCGATGCGATGACTGCGGTAACTAGCAAGCTCAATGCCCCCGACGGTGTTGAATTCATCCATTCGGACGCCATCGATCTGCCGGTTGGCGTTGTTGACAATCGAAATCCGAGCTGGAAAACCAAAATCTTTCTTGTCATCGTCGCCCTGATGGCAGCAGCAGGCTGGGGCGTCGTAGCTTTTCATCGTGGGGAAACCATCAATGCGGTTTGGCTAGTGCTCGCAGCGGTGGGGTCTTACATCATTGCTTTCACCTTCTATGCGCGTTTGGTGGAATACCAGATTGTGCGCCCGAAGGACTCGCGTGCTACTCCCGCCGAATATCACAATGATGGCAAAGACTTCATGCCCACTGACCGCCGCGTTCTATTTGGACACCACTTCGCAGCCATTGCAGGTGCTGGGCCGTTGGTCGGGCCAGTTATGGCTGCCCAGATGGGGTATCTGCCTGGGACGTTGTGGATCGTTGTCGGTGTGATTCTTGCCGGTGCGGTCCAGGATTATTTGGTGCTGTGGGCGTCGACAAGGCGCGGCGGCCGCTCCCTGGGGCAGATGGTCAAGGACGAAGTCGGCTCCGTCGGTGGCGCCGCCGGTATCCTGGCCGTCATTTCCATCATGATCATCATCATCGCCGTGCTTGCGCTGGTGGTGGTGAATGCGTTGGCGGAATCACCGTGGGGTGTGTTCTCCATCGCGATGACAATCCCGATCGCACTGTTCATGGGTGTTTACCTGCGCTACATCCGGCCTGGCCGGGTCATGGAGGTATCCGTCATCGGTGTGGTGTTACTGCTGCTGTCCATCGTTGCAGGTGGCTGGGTCGCGGACACGTCCTGGGGTGTGGAGTGGTTCACGCTTTCCAAAGTCACCCTCGCGTGGGCGTTGATTGCTTACGGCGTCATTGCTGCGATCCTTCCGGTATGGCTGTTGCTAGCGCCACGTGACTACCTCTCCACCTTCATGAAGGTCGGTGTGATCGCGATGCTGGCTGTGGGCATCCTCATTGACCGCCCTGAAGTGCACATGCCTGCGATCACAGAGTTCGCCAAGAACGGTCAAGGACCCGTGTTTGCGGGTAACCTCTTCCCATTCCTGTTCATCACCATTGCTTGTGGTGCACTGTCTGGATTCCATGCGCTGATCTCCTCAGGAACCACTCCGAAACTGGTCGAGAAAGAATCGCAGATGCGCATGATCGGCTACGGCGGCATGCTCATGGAATCTTTCGTCGCGATCATGGCATTGATCACCGCCGTGATTTTGGACCGCCATCTCTACTTCGCAATGAACGCCCCCGCAGCTCTTACCGGTGCAAATCCAGAGACCGCAGCAGCCTTTGTCAACAGCTTGAACCTGCCTGGAGTTGGACTTACTCCAGAACAACTCACGGCCGCCGCACAATCGGTAGGCGAACACACCATCATCTCCCGCACCGGTGGCGCACCGACGCTGGCCTTCGGCATGTCGCAAATTCTCACCGACATCTTCGGCCACCCAGAGATGCAAGCATTCTGGTACCACTTCGCCATCATGTTTGAGGCATTGTTTATCCTCACCACCGTCGATGCCGGAACCCGCGTGGCGCGTTTCATGATGACCGACACCCTGGCCAACGTGCCAGGACTAAAGAAGTTCCGTGACCCAGAATGGACCCTCGGTCACTGGATCTCCACCGTCTTCGTCTGTGCGCTCTGGGGTGCCATCCTTCTCATGGGTGTCACCGACCCGCTCGGTGGCATCAACGTGCTGTTCCCGCTGTTCGGCATCGCTAACCAGCTCCTGGCTGCCATCGCGCTATCACTAGTTTTGGTAATCGTGGTGAAGAAGGGATACCTCAAGTGGGCATGGATTCCCGGAATTCCGATGTTCTGGGATCTGATCGTGACTATGTACGCCTCCTGGCAGAAAATCTTCTCCAGCAACCCCAAGATTGGTTACTTTGCCCAGCACAACCGCTTTGCGGACGCCAAGGCTCAGGGGCTTACCCAATTTGGCACGGCGAAGACAGTTGAAGAAATCGATGCAGTCATCCGCAACACAATGATCCAAGGCGTGCTGTCGATTCTCTTTGCGGTCCTGACGCTCGCAGTAGTGATTGCTGCTCTGGTGGCATGCGCACGCGCACTGGCGGCCCAGCAGCGTGGCGAGCAGACCCCAACTACCGAGGACGAGGAAGTTCCATCAGCGTACTTCGCACCACGCTCAATGGTGGCAACCGACGTAGAGAAGCAACTTGAAGAGCTCTGGGCAGAACAAAGGCCGGTGGCCCATGCGCATCATTAAAGCCGTGTGGTGGTGGCTCGGAGAGATCGTAGGAGAAAACGAGTACGCCAAATACGCGGCTCACCTAAGGCACCATCACCCAGACCGACCGATCCCCTCTGAGCGGGAATATTTCCGGCAACGCTACGCAGAAAAGGCCGCAAACCCAGGCGCGCGGTGCTGCTGAGCGGTGAGTCAGTTCTTAGTTACTTGAAACCCGGGAAGCATTTCCCGGGTTTCGCGGGCTGAAAAGCCAAATAGCACATGTGCGGCAGGTTGTGGCGCCGAGACCCGGGAAACGCTTCCCGGGGATATGGCCCATAACCGAGCCAGCCTAGCTAAAATACATCCCGCCAGCTCGGAGCGCTTCCAGGTAGGGCTCCCCAAGACCGGTGGCAGGGGTTAGTACGCCGGTTTCCTCAGGCAACCCGGCGGGGGAGGTGGCTAGGACAACGGCGGCCACGCCGAGCATCATTGCGGTGACTTTATATCCGGGGTCCCCTTCGGCGCTGACTCGTGCGGAATGGTAGGAGCCGTCGAGGGCTTGGCCGTGATGGGTGATGGTGAATCCGCCGTCGTCAAGCTTGGCGGGCCCTTCACCCGGCTCCGGCACCACGGCGGAGAGCGGTTTACGCAGCTTGTCCACCATGATGGCGGAGAAGGCCGCGCCGACCGCGCCGAGGAGCGCCTTCGCTTTGAGCTTGCCAGTCAGCCCTTCGCCGGTAGGGGCGACTTCGCTGTAGCGTAGCGCCCGCCCATAGCGGTAGCCGCTGAGCGTGTTGGAGCGGCGCACGACGCGGGTGTTGAACATCGACATGAAGAAGGGGCCAGCCCACTGTTTGATGAGCGGGATGTAGCGGGCCACAAAATCGGGCTGTTCGCCGAGGTCTGGTTCCTTCGTATGATCTGGTGACAGGGTGTAGGGGCTGTGCAAAATTGCGCCGCCTTTTGGCATGCGTTTCGCGTCGCGGCTCACCTCGCGCATCGAGTCGACGGTGCCGCCCGACAGTCCGCCCTGCAGCTTATCGACGCTCATCACCACCTCACTAAATTCCTTACGGCCACTCTTGAGCCACAGATGGAACATGCCCATGTCGCTAGGGACGGAATCGAAACCGCAGGAATGCACAATTTTGGCATCCGTCTTTCCGTGCCAACGATCAATCACACGGCGAATGAAGAGCGCTTCGCCGCAAAGGTCCACGTAGTGAGTGTCGTTTTCCGCACACGCATCAACGAGGAAATCGCCGTAGCGGGTGTAGGGGCCCACGGTGGAGATGATCACTTTCGTTTTCTTCGCGAGGTCATCCAACTCCGACTTGTTAGCTGCATCAGCCTTCAGGAGAGGGAAGGGGAGCTGCAAAGCCTGCAGCTTTGCCCAGTTACGCCCCGCGAGCGCGATCTTAAGGTCACCGTGTTCGCGCGCTAAATACTGAGCAGTGAGCTTGCCGACGAAACTAGTTGCACCAAAAACAATGATGTCAAAATCACGAGTCATGGTGCCCTAGTCTAGCGATGGCGACAAAACAACAACTTTTTATTAGTCAAATATTAAGGTATCGTTAAGGAATGTAGTTCAGATGTTACCAGTCGGGGAGTTAAAGTGATTTCCGCAATATTGGAGCAGCCTGCCGTAGCAAAACGGATTTTCCTAGGTTTAGGCTGGCTGGGAGTGCTAAGTGAGGCACTATTTATCCTCGGAGCCTACCTCTCCGGATCCTTTGGTGATGGCGCCATTGTCATGACCCCGTATCTCAGCTTCGTTTCTCCGCTGAGTCTTTCTAGCTTCCTTCTCTCAGGTTTCTTACTCTCGTGGTGGTTGGCGAACCGTCGCGCAGGTGTGCCCTGCTACCGGCAGATGATCCCGGTGTCCGCGGGGCATGCGGTATGCGTTAGCGTCATTGCGCTGTGGGGATTGTCTATGATCCTGACCCGCAACAGCGTCGGATTCCTTGGATTCATCGTGTTTGCCCCGCTGGTGGGCGAAACGGCTGTACTCACTGGCCTTTTGGTAGTGGCGGCCCGGGGTGTGCGCGCCCGGCCACAGTATTGCGGACCGGTATGTAGCTGAGTGCGGTTGTCGGCCCGTGTGCTGAATTTAGCGTACGGATGGGATGTTGCACTGACCCCTAGAATGCGCCGGTGATTGGTTGGCTCATCCAGGAGGTATAAATCTGCTGGCGTTGCTATACAATCGGTGATCTGAAGCCTGCGAAGATAACCCATCGATAAAGTCGACGCTTGAACGTCTAGGTATCCAGCTTCAATTACGTTTGAATCAAGTACTGTGTTTAATCTTTCTCCAACTTCCGTTTGACTAATTAAGCAGTGCATAGTCGGTGATGCTGGAATGGTCGTTGTAGAACTGTGTTTGAGCCTTTGGTAGATGACCTTGGGACTTACTCGCATACGGGGAGTAAATTGAACTCGGATGCTTTAGGTAGTGTGCGCAGGACCGAACTTGTCGCTATCAAGCAGGAGATAACCGAGCACAGAGCACATAACGCCATGCTTGCCTGAAAACCAATTGTGGCGAGAAATATACCCGCGCTGGCGGAAGCGATGATTGGTAGCAATCCCATCATTAGACGCGCTCCTGCCGAGCATTTTCCTATTTTTTCGGGAGGCGCTGATAACGCAAGTAGTCCTCCGGAGTATGAGTTGCATGCAATGGATGGAACTACGATGAAAAGTGCTGCGACTGCGATGAGTGCCCAATACTGGGAAAATCCGAGAAGCAACAGATACCACAGTAGTTCCCAAAGCATAGTTGCTCGGATAATGTTTCTTCCTGGAAATTGCTTGATGAGGCGGTCTTGAAGAAGTCCTCCAGCAATCATTCCAATAGTAAACATGGTTGAGGTTAGGCCGATTATCCAACCATCAAATTTGAGGTATGCCAGCCATAGGTCAATGGACGCGATGAGGAAAAAGTTGGCGAAGTTGGAGAAGATATCGATGCTGAAAATTGTTCGAAGCATCGGATATTTCCAAATCCAAGTCAAAGAATATTTGCTATCGGACCAGAATTCTCTAAACGAATACCGTTGCTCGCTGTTTGACTTCCCCAGGTCCATACTGAAAGTTCTTGAAGCATAAAGCGGACCCAACCCAGACAAGGTTTGTACAACAAAGGGAATAACCGGGGCTAGACCGTAGAGAAATCCTCCTAAAGGTAGTCCGACCATCCAGATAATGTTGTCTCGAGTTTGGTTACGGCCTTGCGCTTGAACAAGCAAAGTCTCGGGAATGATGAATCTCAAAATGGCGTTGGTTAGGCCTCCAAACGCGCCTGTAATCATTCCCGCAAACAGGCTAAAGAAGAACAAAAGTATGAAAGTGAATTTGCTCAAGTAAAGTAGCAGCGAGAAGGTTGACCAAATAGCAATTTGGCTCAGCCCGTAGAAGAGAAGTAACTTCTTTTTGTTGAAACGATCAATGATCATGCCGGCCGGGATCGTCATGATCATCGAGCCGGCCGAACTTGCGGCTCCAATCACTCCCGCTTGACTTAGGCTTCCAGTGAGGTGGTAGCTCGCAAGTGAAATAGGAATGGCCACGAGGGATGCCCCCAAGGCGCTTGCTGTATCGGCGAAGAACCAACGTAGATAGTCAGGATGATTCTTGCGTACGGTGGTCCAAAATTTTTGATAAGAAGTCTTATAATCCTGCATCGTGTCTCTCAATGTTTGACAACCGTGGCTGAAAGCTCATGCACGCAGCATGAACCCAGCATCGGATTTCCGAAGTGGGCAATTCTCACGGGTCAAATTCTTGACCCGCCACAACTTGCGGTGTGTCAAATGGGATTTATTGATGCAGTAATGTGAACATGATGTGCTCCAGGTACTATGCCTTTAATCTCGGATCAGTGCCTCTAGACTTCCCCGCAATAAGCTTACTAATTCTCTTGGGGTAGGCGCTTGCTCTTTAAGAACTGGATGGAGACCATAATAGGTGGTCCCTCGTTCATCACTAATGATTTCGAAATCTATGGCCTTAATCTCTAGTTTGTTGTTGATGAGAATGTTCGAGGGAGATACGTCTATCCACCGTACGTCTGAGTTTGCGATGGTTTTGATAAGGGACTCTACCTTTGAACAGATAATGTCGAGGCATTCTGTGCTTAAATTCTTAGCGAATTCTTGAAGAGGCACAAACCGGCTCATCCGGATCTGGAGTGCGTAATTAGCGGGAAGTGATATGTCGGGGTGGCACAACATATAGGGGCCCTGGCCGGTACAAGATGAGAGTTAC